>OMRJ01000137.1 GCA_900313475.1 uncultured Eubacteriales bacterium
CATTTCACTTTCGCTGCCGAACATAAGCTCGACCGCGTCTTCATAATCTTCTTCGGGAACAAGCGCCCAGAAGCCGGGAACATATTTCATGTTATCTCTTAACGCTTCATCGTAGAGAATGCCGGACGATGCGCTTATGATCTTCTTATAGCCGCTGCCGACCTTGCGGAAAAGATTCTGATCCGCCATGATTTTCGAGAATATAACAAGACCTATCGTCGCCCATAGTTCGGAGTAGTTCTTTTCACCGATATATCTTGATATCATCGAGGTAACAATTCCGCCGGGATCCTGTTCGATATATCTTGCTATCGCGTTGCCGACGTCGTCGCCGGTTATGCTCTCATATACATCTTTGACGGCAGAGAAAATGTCATCATCTTCGTCTTTATTCACTTTCTTTTTGCCGCTGACAACATCACCGCTCATTACTGCGCCGACAAAAGAATTCCCGGTTGCGGTGGAATCAAGGAAAATGCATGACAGAAGATTTTCTTTTGCGTGTTCTCTGTAGGTGTAGAGATAACTGTTGACAACATTTCCGCCCGTACCGCCCGAAATAAGAGCCACCCTCTCAATGTCGGGTTTTGAGGTGACAAGGTCGATAAACTCCCTCAGATCACCCGCGTTTGCAACGGGATCAAGACGCCAGTCATAGTTGAAAACATAGATATCCTTTGCCGATGCCGCACCGCCCGATTTTTCGGCAAGAGCCTTGATGTTTGCGGTATAAGCCTCGGTATTGATGTTATAAGCCATCGCGGACTCATATGTAATCGGTTTCACCTTGCTGTTCTTTGAGACGCCGTATTGATTCATGCCGATATCGGAAAACATTCTGTTTATTGCGGTGGCAATTTTCGTTGCTCCCTTATCGGAATCGGCAACGGCAGAGGTAAGCCCGCCGATGATGTCGGAGACGCTATCCTTAAATTTTTCGGATTTAATTCCGAAAACAAGCGTGTCGCTTCCGATCTTCATTCCCGAATCGTCCTTTCTCTCATAGAGCGGGATATCGTTCATGTCGGGCACATAAACTATTGCTGCGCCGTACGACGCGACCGTTAATGCGGCTGCCGATAC
The DNA here is from genome assembly GCA_900313475.1 of uncultured Eubacteriales bacterium. Lineage (GTDB taxonomy): Bacteria > Bacillota > Clostridia > Oscillospirales > Acutalibacteraceae > RUG806. The sequence continues at coordinate 1,084 of OMRJ01000137.1, forward strand.
GGGATATGCAAGCACTACGGTGAGCACAAGCAGGACTGCCGTGAGTTTTGTTAAAATTTTACGTTTCATTACGTTCCCTCCGTGGCTTTTTATGAATCAAAAAATTGCATATATCGCAACGACGCACACACTCAAAACCATGAGTGCGGCAAGCACGATTGCGACGATTCTCGTGAATTTTTTATTCATGTTACTCTCCTATCCCGACAAGCGACAAAAGCTCTTTTTCATAAGCCGAAGTCTTTGCCGAAGCTTCTTTTTCGTCTTTTCCGCGAACCATAGTGTAAACCTTTATTTTCGGTTCCGTTCCCGCCGGGCGAACAACAACCTTGTCACCGTTTTCAAAGCGGAGAGCGATAACATTCGATTTCGGAAGCGTTAAAACGGATTTCCCGCCTGTCGCGAAATCGACGGAAACACTTTTTTTGTAATCGTCTGCACCGACGGCTTTTTCGCCGCCGAGCGAACGCGGATATGCCTTGCGGAGACTGTCCATGATGGCAGCCATTTTTGCCATGCCGTCCGCGCCCTCAAAAAAGAAGTTAAACAGACTGTTTTTCCAATATCCGAAACGCGAGTGAAGCTCATCGAGCGCATCAATGAGCGTCTTGCCTTGAAGCTTGTAATATGACGCGGCTTCGCAAATCATCATTGATGCATTAACGGCGTCCTTATCGCGAGTGTGAGCGCCCGTGAGATAGCCGTAGCTCTCCTCAAAACCGATTTCAAAACGGTCAACCTCGCCTTTTTCTTCAAGCTGCGTAATATATTCACCGATGTATTTGAATCCCGTGAGAACATTTACAACCTCGGCGCCGTAGCTTTCCGCAATCTGCGCAGCCATATCGCTTGTGACTATAGATTTTATAACAACGGGCTTTTCTGCAAGAATACCCGCAGCCTTCTTGCGCGATAAAATATAATCGATTAAAATGCAGCCTACATCGTTGCCTGTGAGAAGCTTATATTCGCCGTTATCAAGCACGGCTATGCCTACTCTGTCGCAATCGGGATCGGTTGCAAGAAGCAGATCCGCTTTTTTGTTTTCGGCGGTCTTGAGCGCTTCGTTGAAAGCATCCCTGATTTCGGGGTTCGGGAACGGGCATGTGGGAAAATTGCCGTCGGGCAGCTCCTGACTTTCGACAACGGTAACATCCTTAATTCCTATCATATCAAGAATACGTCTTACCGGCTTGTTGCCGGTACCGTTAAGCGGTGTATAGATAACACTCAACCCTGCTTTTGCGGACACTTCCGTATCGACAAGTCTTGTCTTAACAAGTCCGAAATACTTATCTATGACATCGGCAGAGACATATTCAACAAGTCCTTTTTCAACCGCCGTGTCAAAATCGATTTTGCCGAAATCATCGAACATATCCGTTTTATTGATGTAAGCAAGCGTTTTGCCGGCAGCGTCATCGGTCATTTGATAGCCGCGTTCGTCATAGCACTTGTAGCCGTTGTACTTCGACGGGTTGTGGCTTGCGGTAATGATTATACCCGAACTGCACTTAAGCTCTCTGACGGCATATGCCACAATGGGTGTAGGAATAAGCTCGGCAAAAAGCCAAACCTTAACACCGCCCGCCGCAAGCACACAAGCTGCTTCTTTTGCGAAGCGTTCGCTGTTTATTCTCGAATCGTAGCCGATAACGCACGACGGGGAATCAAAGTCGTCGTTGAGATAACGGCACAGTCCCTCCGTTGCACGGCGCACCGTATATATGTTCATTCTGTTTGTGCCGGCTCCGAGTACACCGCGAAGTCCGGCAGTGCCGAAAGAAAGATCCTGCCAAAAGCGGTCAAGAATTTCATCACCGTTCCCATCGACGGCTTTAAGCTCCGCCGCAATTTCGGGGTCGGTCGCCTTTTCGCACCATTCTCTGTATAAAGCGTTTACGTCATTCACAGTCGTTCACACCTTTCGTAATATATGAAAGCGCGGATAACTCCGCACAAAAATACTGCCCGAGTATAATTATACCCTGTCTCAAGTTTTTTTACAATAGTATAAAGTAAAAAGAAATTATAAAAAATATGGATTATTACATAACTTTCAACGTTGGCAATTCGTCTGTGTTAAATACAGCCGTGATTGCGGTAAAATCAGACAGGCATATCGTTTTATCTGTGAGTTAATTTAAGCAGCCCTACCGTTTCCACATGGGCCGTGCGGGCAAACATGTCAAACGGAGTATACTCTTTCAGTTCATATCCGAGCCCGGCAAGCACCGCGCAGTCACGTGCAAAGGTTGCAGGGTCACACGAAACATAGGCAATCCTGTCCGGTGACATCTCCGCAACCGTTTTGAGAAGCGACGGAGCACAGCCCTTTCTCGGCGGATCGAGAATGACGACGTCGGGGGTAATGTTTTCGGCGGCAAGCTTTTCAGCGGCATCGGCGGCATCGCCGCATATAAATTCGGCGTTCGTTATACCGTTCATTGACGCATTGACTCTTGCGTCGCGCACGGCATCCGGAACTATTTCTACACCGTTGAGTTTTTCTGCTTTGTCGGCAAGCGTCAAGCCGATAGTCCCCGCGCCGCAATAAAGATCAAGCACGGTACCCGTTTTTCCGGACAGCGCATATTCTTTCACCTTTGAATACAGCTTTTCCGCCTGATCGTGATTCACCTGATAAAACGACAGCGGAGAAATACGGAAGCGAACACCCAAAAGCTCGTCCTCAATATAGCCGTCACCGTACAGTATTTTATTTCTGCCGCCGAGAACAACGTTGGTATCGACGGGATTTATGTTAATGAGCACGGTTTTTATGCTTTCGTCGACTTTAAGAAGCTCGTTTACAAGCACATCGGTCTTAAACATTTTTTCTCCGTTTTCAACGAGACAAACCATTGTTTCGCCCGTTGAAAAAGCCTTGCGGATATAGATGTGGCGCAAAAGTCCGGTGTGCTTTGCTTCATCATAAACAGACACCTTGTACTTTTCTACCCATCGCGCAACGGTTCGCAGAATCTGCGCGAAGCCTTCCGGCTGCAAAAGACATGTTTTACAGTCTATAACACGGTGGGAAAACGGTGCGTAAAAGCCCGTAAGGAGCCGTCCGCCGTTTACCGCAACAGGATACTGCGCCTTGTTTCTGTAGTGTTTTTCGGACGGAGACGCAACTATTTCGCACGGCGCAAGATCAATGTGACCGATACGCATTACCGCATCGGAAACACGCTTTTGTTTCATTTTAAGCTCCGCTTCATATGTAATATGCCGAAACGCACATCCGCCGCAGCGCGGAAAAACGCGGCAGTCGGGCGTCACTCTGTCGGGAGACGCTTTTACCACATTTGTAATTTTTCCGACAGCATAGTTGTTTTTTGTCTTGATTATCACGCATTCGACAGTATCGCCCGGCGCCGCACCGGCTACAAATACCGCCATGCCATTTTTATGTCCCACTCCGCTGCCCTCTGATGTGAAATCGGTTATTTCAAGTTCGATTACGTCATTTTTCGTGAGAGTTTCTTTTTTTATCATATGTTACCTTTCAGAGCTTTTCGGCGATTTTTTTTATGTATTCTCCGAACTCAGCGCCGATTTCGGGGTGCTTCAAAGCAACCTCGACGTTTGCCTGCATTATGCCGAGCTTGCTGCCCATGTCGTAGCGTTTGCCGTCAAAATCAACGGCGAGAAGATTACCGCTTTCGGCAAGAAAAGACAGAGCCTCCGAAAAATAGACCTCACCTGTTTTCGGACTCGGCGCGGTATTTCTGATAAGCTCAAACACATCCGGCGTCACGACGTTTCTGCCGAGAATGGCAAAATGAGAGAGTATTTCGTCCCTGTCCGGTTTCTCGATAACGCGGTGGACATCGTATATGCAGTCTTCAAGCGGTGTGACGTCGAGCGTGCAATATTTCATGACCTGCTCGGTCGTGCATTCTTTTACACCTGTAACGCATTTTCCGTATTTTTCATAGGCGTCGATAAGCTGACCTATAACGGGCCGGCTTTCGGATATTATCACATCGTCACCGTATAGAATCGCAAACGGCTCATTTCCGACAAAGCGTTCGGCAGCGAGAATGGCGTGCCCGAGTCCCTTTGTCTCTTTCTGCCGGATATAATAAATATTTGCGAGATCCGCCACATTGTGTGCGGCTTCGTAAAGCGCATGCTTTTCGGGGTGTTTGAGAAGATTCTGTTCCAATTCATACGCATAGTCGAAATGGTCTTCTATAACACCTTTTCCTCTGTTTGTGATTATAAGGATATCTGTTATTCCCGCCGCGGCGCACTCCTCGACAAGATACTGTATCGCGGGTTTGTCTACGATATTGAGCATCTCTTTAGGAACTGCTTTTGATGCGGGTAAAACGCGTGTGCCGAGTCCTGCGGCGGGGATTATTGCTTTTGTAATTTTCATCTTTCTTCTCCGTTCTCTCTTTGTTTGCTGTACTATTTTGAAAGTAAAACTATTATCATTGGCAAATATGAGTAGAGGAACATTGCGATGCCGTACACCAATATGCCGACGAGCGTCAGTCCGGCAGAGGTTCCGCCGCGGCGTTGAAGCTCGCTCATATATGTGTTCATGTCGGAGCACTGCTCTCTTGTTTTCATTATTTTTTTGCGGACATCGGCACGGTAAATGCTTATTCCGCCGATAAAACCGGCGACCGGAACACAGTAAAACGCAAAAACATACAGTATTTCGGACGCTTTTTCGCGTGCGCTTTCTTCGGGTGTGCGCCCCGCGGCAATGTAATCCTCCTGAATTTCGGCAAGACGGTCGCGCATATCGGCAACCGACATGCTTCCGCCTGCCGCCTGTGAAGTGAGCGCAGCGGAAGCCCTGACCATATCTTTATATGCGTCGGTCATCTGCAAAAGACCTGCGGCAAGACAAAAAGTAATGACAAGAGCCGAGAGCACAGCGCCTATCTTTATCATTTTTCTTCGCAAAAACCATATCGGTCCCAATATTCCGCCGATACTCGGAGCGACGGCACGGCCGTAGCGCTCAAGCGTAGCAACTTTTCTTATGATTCGTCCCGGTGCTTTTCCTCCGACGAAAGCAGCATACTCCTTTACGGGTATTCCGTCGACGAGCGCATCGGGATCAAGTCCGCCGTAGAGATTGAAGCTGTTGTACATTGCCTCCGTGTTTCCGTCATAAGACGATTTCGGCTCGTCTGCAAATGTGTTTACACCGCCGAAGCCTCCGCCGAAGCCGCTCCCCGGTTTTTTTTCACCGCTTTTTTCACGGATGTCGGTGTCGGCGGGATTTCCTTTAAGCGGTGCGTGGCAGTTGCGGCAATACATGTCATTTCCGTAGTTCGGAGCATGGCAGTGCGGACAAATAACAACACCTTCGCCGTTTTTGAAAATGTCGTTAAAAACCTGTTCCGGCTCTTGCGTTTTTTCGTCCTCGCCGTTTTTCTTTTCAGTTTTCGGAAACTCCCAGCGGTAGCCTGACGCATGCCCGGCTTCGTGGACACATTTTCCGGAAGAATTCCAGCATTCACGGTGATACGGCGCTCCGCAGACGGGACACACGACCACGTCGGAATTATCATCGAATTTTTTGCCGCAGGCGGCACATTCAATATCTTTGTATCTCATTTTTAGCCCTTTCACAATATTTATATGAAGCAAAGTCAAAAGACTGATGCTTTTGATGATACTGTTTACTTTTATATTTTATACAATACGGCTTAAAATTGCAATAAAATCATTGACTTATTTTGCATAAATTACGGAAAAGCATTTGACATAACGGCATTAAGCCTATATAATAAGAGTGTATAATGTTATTTTCCGCTTTATCGCGGCGTTTTTTATGTTAACCGGAGCAAAGAAATGTAAAAAATAAACTCACACCAAAACAAAAATTATTACGAAAGGTAAACTATTTTATGCTTCAATACGAAGAATTAAGACTCAGACTTCTCGAAAGCGAAAAACCCCTTGCAGAGCTTGCCGACGCCGTGGGACTTGACGAGCTGAAAAAGGAGACTGCGGAGCTGGAGGAAAAAACAGCGTCCGACGGCTTTTGGAACGACGTCGCCGAGGCGAACAAAATTTCACAGAAGCTTGCCGGACTTAAGGCAAAAATCAAAAGATATGAAGATCTCAAAACACTTTATGACGATACACTTACGCTCATTGAAATGTGCAACGAGGAAGAAGACGAATCCATGCTCGACGAGTGCACGGCAAGTGTAAAAGAAATTGAAGACACAATTGAAAAGCAGACTCTTGACACGCTGCTTTCGGGTGAATATGACAGCAAAAATGCCATTCTCACATTCCATGCGGGCGCAGGCGGAACCGAAGCACAGGACTGGGCGCTGATGCTTTTCAGAATGTATCATCGCTGGGGTGAACGTCACGGCTTCAAAACCACGACAGTCGACTATCTTGACGGCGAAGAAGCGGGTCTGAAATCCGCCGTAATTCTTATCGAGGGCGAAAACGCTTTCGGATACCTTAAGAGCGAAATGGGCATTCACCGTCTTGTGAGAGTGTCGCCTTTCGATGCGTCGGGCAGACGTCACACTTCGTTTGCGTCGCTTGAGGTCATGCCCGAAATCGACGATACGATAGAAGTCGATATCCGTCCCGAGGACATAAAAATGGACGTATACCGCGCTTCGGGTGCGGGCGGTCAGAAGGTCAACAAAACTTCCTCTGCAGTTCGCCTTACTCACATACCTACGGGCATAGTCGTTTCCTGTCAGGTCGAGAGAAGCCAGTACCAAAACCGCGACGTTGCAATGACGATGCTTAAATCAAAGCTTATCGAAATTAAAGAACGTGAGCACCTTGACACCATTCACGATATCAAGGGCGACCAGAAAGAGATCGGTTGGGGCAGCCAGATACGTTCGTATGTCTTCATGCCGTACACTCTTGTTAAAGATCACCGCACGGGTTATGAAAACGGCAATATCAATGCGGTCATGGACGGCGACATCGACGGCTTTATCAATGCTTACCTGAAGTCGCTTTCACACGGAACTCTTGAAAAGTAATAACAGTTGAGAGGTGAAAGTGGAAAGTTGAGAGTTGTTTCTCAACATTTAACTCACAACAACGAATTTAAAAGCTCCCCGAACTTAAGGGCGACACTCGTACAGAAGTTTTACGGGTGATATTGAGGGAAAC
>OMRJ01000133.1 GCA_900313475.1 uncultured Eubacteriales bacterium
AATCGGGCGGCGCCCACTCAAAAAATCCGCCGAGGGCAGAGTAATACAGTCCGTGCAAATTCAACAGATTGGCGCCGAAAATAAAGTTGTCATCGGTCGCGGCGGTAATGCTTTCGAGCGTAGTGCCCCATCCCGACGAGTGATATCCCTCAAGCCAAACGCGAGGACGGTGGTAAAGATGCGCTATTGAGCTGTTAACTTTGACCTTAATCAGGTCGGCGGCTCTGCCCGGAGTGTCGTTACCCGGAGCCGTAAACCAGCGGACACAGCGAAAATAGTCGGAAAACTCATCGGGCTTTTTTCCCCTGCCCGACTGGTCGCATCCGTAGATAAGACCGCGCGACGCATGAAAATCGTATATAGGTCTGAAATAGTTATCCTCCGAAAGCTGCGTGCGGACATCAGCAATATCAAGCCTTATTTTCGGTGTGACATCTCCGAGAACAAAGAAAAGGTGAGGCAAAAAACCTATGGGGTCATATCCGAATTTTTCGTTTACCTTCCTGCGCAGCAGCTCACTCCAAATATAACGCGTATTACAGCCGAACATCAGCTCGTCCTGAAAAAAATAGTTAAGAGTGCCGTTCTTCAGATTCGGGAAACGACGTTCAAATTCCTTGAAATAAATTTCGGTAAGCATTTGTCCGCAGCCCGGGGCCATGGGGTTTATCGAGTTCTCAACCGTTCTCGTGCGCAATTCGAAAGCATCCGTACAGCACGAACCGTCGGTTTTAAATCCCGTACCGCGCTCATAAAGGATTACAGACTTTGAACACTGCACGTCATCATATGACACAAGCGCAAGCACATTTTCATCGGGTGAATATGACTGCGCTCCGAAAAAACGGACGCGTTCACAGCTTATTTCCACTGCTGCCATTCCGTCTGCGGCGGCTACCCTGTCGGTAAAAAAACCGTTGCCGATCCACGCGAGGGTGTAATCTCCCACACCGATGCCCATTCCGAGGGATTCGCACACTTCGGCGGCATAACCGAAAAACTCCCACCAAGCCTCCGAAAACTGGATGGGATCGCCGGGTATGCTGCGCCCGAAGCCTCCGTATGAATCGTCGTTTTCGCCGCCTTCAAGCATATGCGCATAGTTCACCTGAACACCTGCAACACCCTTTTCGGCAAGAGCGGCAAGCTGCTTTTTCAGCCGTTCCTTATTCAGCTTATCGCCGGTCCACCAGTAGAACGGCACCTCCCCGTTTTCACGGGGGGGATCGTTAAACGCTTCAAGAAAGCTTTTTTGTCTGTTGCCGTTTTTTTCCATATATATCAGTTCTTAAGAGAATGTATCGGCGCCGGTATTCTGCCGCCGCGCGATATGAATTTTTCGGGGGAAAACTTATTGAGAGCAATTACCGGTGCGTAGCCGAGAAGTCCGCCGAATTCTACACTGTCGCCCTCTTTTTTGCCGTATGCGGGAATCAGCCGTACCGCAGTGGTTTTCGTGTTTGCCACACCTATTGAGATTTCATCGGCGATTATTCCCGAAATTATCGCTTCGGGTGTATCACCGGGAATCGCAATCATATCAAGTCCGACGGAGCAAACGGCGGTCATTGCCTCAAGCTTTTCAATAGTAAGGCTGCCGTCGGACACCGCCGCAATCATGCCCTCGTCCTCAGACACCGGAATAAACGCGCCCGAAAGTCCGCCGACGTGCGAGGACGCCATAACGCCGCCCTTTTTAACTGCGTCGTTGAGCATTGCAAGACACGCCGTGGTGCCGTGGGCGCCGCACTTTTCAAGTCCCATTTCTTCAAGTATTCTCGCAACGGAGTCACCGACGGCGGGAGTGGGAGCGAGAGAGAGGTCGACGATTCCGAACGGCACGCCGAGACGGTTTGCCGCCTCACCCGCCACAAGCTGACCGACGCGCGTTATCTTGAACGCCGTCTTTTTTATAACGTCCGCAAGCGCAGATAAATCACAGTCGCCCGCACGCTTTATTGCGGACTGAACCACACCCGGCCCCGAAACACCGACGTTTATTACGCACTCCGGCTCGCCTGTTCCGTGAAACGCGCCTGCCATAAACGGGTTATCCTGCGGTACGTTTGCAAAAACAACGAGCTTTGCACAGCCTATCGATCCGTTTTCACGGGTCAGATAAGCCGTTTTCCTGACGGTTTCGCCCATAAGACGGACTGCGTCCATATTTATCCCAGCCTTGGTAGACGCGACATTCACGCTCGCACATACCTTTCCGGTAGAACACAGCGCTTCGGGAATAGCCGCTATCAGTTCTTCCGCTCCGCGGGTAAAACCTTTGTCGACAAGCGCCGAAAATCCGCCTATGAAATTGATACCGAGCGCATCCGCCGCTCTGTCAAGAGTTTTGGCGATCTTTATGTATGTGTCACACCCGTGTCTGCCGCCTATAAGCGAGACGGGAGTAACGGAAACGCGTTTATTTACAATCGGTATGCCGTACTGTTTTTCTATTTCGCCGCCGACGGAAACGAGCCGTTCGGCTTTTTTTGTAATTTTATCGTAAATATTATCACATAGCCGTTTTTCATCGTCGCTTACGCAGTCAAAAAGAGAAACGCCCATCGTTATCGTGCGTATATCGAGATTTTCCTGACGGATCATGTTTATCGTCTCAAGAATATCTGCCGTATTTATCATATGAACAATATCTCCCGTTTATATGTGGTGCATGGTGTTAAAAATATTCTCATGCATAGTGTGTATATCAAGACCGCGCTCTCTGCCGTATGCGCCCAAGGAATCCGCGAAGTCGGCAAACGGCACATTGAGTCCGTCCACATCGGCAAGCATAATCATGGCAAAGTACTCACTTAAAACACTCTGCGTAATATCAAGTATATTAACGCCCTTTTCGGCACACAGCGTGCTCACGCCCGCTATAATACCGACATTGTCTTTTCCCGTTACTGTAATTACTGCTTTCATTTTTATCCTCCGTTTTCCTGTATACTGTTATATTTTACTATAAACAAAACGCTATTGCAATCTCATTCTTGAAATTCGGGCAAACACAGCAAAAAAAATCAATGGACAAAGGAAAAAAAACGTTATATAATTACCGTATTATAATACGGAGAAAAAAATCATGCGTTACTTTTCACATGCCGGGGGCAAATTTGAGCTCGGCAAAAAAACTTATATTATGGGTATTCTGAATGTCACACCCGACTCGTTTTCCGACGGCAATTTGTGGTTTGATGCCGAAAAAGCCGTTGCGCATGCAATAAAAATGGAAAAAGACGGTGCGGATATTATAGACGTCGGCGCTTTTTCCACACGCCCCGGCGCGGAAGATGTCACACCGACAGAAGAATGGCGCAGACTGTCGTCGGTTCTTCCCGCCGTACTGCGTCAAGTAAAAGTACCTGTTTCGGTCGATACATTTGTCCCCGAGGTTGCGCGGAAATGTCTTGACGCAGGTGCAGCGATAATAAATGACGTCAGCGGCGTTTTCAACGAAGATATTGCGCGTCTGATAAAATCATACGGCGCCGGCTGGATAATGATGCACGGCGGCGTTCTTACGGGCAGGGCGGAAAGTGTCGTAAATTATAAAAACGGCATAACGAACAGTGTTCAGTCGTTTTTCAATGAAATGCTTCGAAAAGCGGAGAAATACGGTCTTAATGAGGAAAAAATCTGTCTCGATCCCGGCTTCGGTTTTTCAAAAGATACGGAGCAAAACACAGAGCTGCTTAAAAATATTTCGTCGCTGGACACTCACGGATGCGCCCTTTTGTCGGCTCTCTCGCGTAAGCGCTTTGTAGGCGCACTCTGTGATGAACCCGACGCGTCAAAAAGGGACGAAGCAACGCTTGCATGCAGCATTATGAGCGCAGTCGGAGGAGCGGATATCGTGAGAGTACACAATGTCGCAATTCATGCGCCTGCGCTACGTGCGGCGGATAAATTGATTAGGCTGACGGGACTTGAACCCGTGTCGCCCGTCAGTACCACTTTTCGGCACTTTTCGCCCTTTTCGTCTTGACTTGCGCCGGCAAGCCTGCATTTCAAAAAACAAAAAAGCGGGGCGCGCAGCTCCGCTCTTTTTATATAAAACTATCAGAACATCCGAATGTAAGCGTCTCTTTCGGCGCCGACGGAAACGTACTGTACGGGACAGCCCGTTTCTTTTTCAATGTATTTAACATATTTCTGCGCGGCATCGGGCAGCTCCTCGAATTTTCTGCAGCCGGAAATATCGCAGTTCCAGCCGTCGAAATACTCATAAACGGGCTTTGCCTCGTCAAGCTCAACGCCGAGCGGGAATGTGTCGTATGCTTTTCCGTCCTTATCGACATAACCGGTGCAGACGGGTATCCTCTTAAGGTAGCTTAATACATCAAGCTTTGTAACCGCAAGACTTGTTGCGCCCTGCATAAGCACGCCGTAACGCGAAGCGAGCACATCAAAGCCGCCGACGCGTCTCGGTCTGCCGGTTGCCGCGCCGTATTCGCCGCCCGCTTCTCTCAAGTCATCTCCGTCTTTACCGAAAAGCTCACAGGTGAACGGTCCCGCGCCCACACATGAAGAATAAGCCTTGATTATACCTACGACGTTATCAAGCTTCTGTCCGGGAATTCCCGCTCCGATAGGCGCATATCCCGCGATTGTGGACGACGAGGAAGTAAACGGGAATATACCGAAGTCGATATCACGCAGAGCGCCGAGCTGTGCCTCAAACATTATCGACTTTCCCTCTTTTACTGCCTCGGTAAGGTAGGTCGTTGTGTCGCACAGATAATCTTTGAACGGCATGGCGTATTTCATCAGCCAATCGTACATGTCCTCCGCCTTGACAGGCTCGTGCTTATAGCCGCCTGCTATTGTGAGATTTTTCCACTCAACGATATCCTTAAGCTTATCAAGAAGCCGTTCGGGATGTCTCAAATCACACATTCTGATTGATTTTTTATAATATTTATCTGCATAAACCGGCGCAATGCCGCGGCGGGTCGAGCCGAATTTTTTATCCGCAAGTCTGTCTTCTTCAAGAATGTCAAGCATCTTGTGGTAGGGCATGCAGATTGTGGCTTTGTCGCTGATCTTAAGATGCTCGGGGGTGATTTCAATGCCGCCCTCTCTTATCTTGTTTACCTCATTGAAAAGGTGTTCAACATCGACGACCATTCCGGGGCCCATAACGTTTACGGTATCCTCTCTCAAAATGCCCGACGGCAAAAGATTGAGAATGAACTTACCTTTTTCATTGACGACGGTGTGTCCCGCATTGTTTCCGCCCTGATAGCGCATTACGATGTCGTAATCGCTTGAAAGCAGATCGACCATGCGTCCCTTGCCTTCGTCGCCCCAGTTGATGCCTACGATTGCTGTTAACATATCTATATACCTCTCTTTTTTTGCCTTTCTTCCGAAAGGCTCAAAATTAAACAAATAAAATGACCGTGCGTTAAACCGTTATCCTGACGTCTACACCGAGAAGGTCTTTGTTCTTTTCAAGGACGGGTTTTACCTCATTTTCGATAAAGCTCTCGGTCTGTTCGGGGGCAAGCCCTATAAAGCTCCTCACATTGAGTATTCTGTCAAGATCCTCCTTCGTGAGCATAAAACGCTTGTCCGCAAGAAGCCTGTCCAGCAGATCGTTATCCTTGCCCTCAAGCTTCATACGCTTTGCCACCGCCACGGAGTATTCGCGTATCGCCTCGTGCATGTCCTGCCTGTCGGCGCCGCGCCTGGCACAGTCCATCAGTATGTTTTCGGTTGCGATAAACGGCAGCTCTTCGTCGAGATGACGCTTTGCCATAACGGGATAAACGGAGCCGCCCGAAATAACGTTTATAAGCAGTGAGAGAATCGAGTCTGCGGCGAGAAATGCTTCGGGCAAGCTGATTCGTCTGTTCGCCGAATCGTCGAGCGTCCGCTCGAACCACTGCGTCGCGGCTGTGATTGCGGGGTTCATCGTGTCGGCAATAATATACCGAGCAAGCGACGCCATGCGTTCACTGCGCATCGGATTACGCTTATATGCCATTGCCGACGAGCCTATCTGTCCGGCTTCGAAAGGCTCATCAAACTCTTTAAGATGCGATAAAAGTCGTATGTCTGTTGAGAATTTAGTAACGCTCTGTGCAATTCCCGAAAGGACGGACAGCACGTTATAGTCTACTTTTCGCGTGTAGGTCTGCCCCGAAACAGACATACATTTGCCGAAACCCATTTTTCGTGCAATTCGCCTTTCAAGCTCTGCGACCTTCTTTTTGTCTCCCTCAAAAAGCTCCAAAAAGCTTGCGCCGGTGCCCGTAGTGCCTTTGCAGCCGAAAAATTTCAGCGACGACAGTTGAAAATCGAGATTTTCAAGATCGATTATAAGATCCTGACACCATAATGTCGCACGCTTGCCTATCGTTGTGGGCTGCGCCGCCTGAAAGTGCGTATATGCAAGAGTCGGCTCGTCTTTCCATCTTTCCGCAAAATCCGAAACCGCCTTTATCGCGTTCACGAGCAGTTTTTTGATTTGGAGCATAGCCTCGCGCAAAACGATTATATCGGTATTGTCGCCGACGTAGCAGGATGTTGCGCCGAGATGAATTATCGGCCTCGCCTTGGGACACGCATCTCCGAACGTGTGCACATGCGCCATAACATCGTGACGAAGCTTTGATTCGTATTCCCGCGCCCTGTCATAATCGATATCGAAAATATGCGCCTTCATCTCGTCTATCTGTTCCTGCGAGATATTCGGAATGCCAAGCTCCATTTCACTCTCCGCAAGAGACGTCCACAGCTTTCGCCAAGTGGAAAACTTGTTGTCGTCGCTGAAAATAAACTTCATTTCGCCGCTTGCGTATCTTACGCACAGCGGATTAACATAGCTGTTCCTCATATACACCCTTCCTATCGGTCAAACAACTACATATTGTACCAAAGCGAATCGGCAATGTCAACCGAAACGCGGTAATTCTTTTGTTTGACATATTGCAGTAATCAAAGTATAATAAAATAAATATAGACAAAAGTTATATCACGGAGAAGAACAAAACTATGGCACTCAAATTCAACAGCGGCAAATTTACGGTTTTACAGGTCAGCGACCCGCAGGATCTGCAATTTGTGAGAAAAACGATGGTAAAAATGCTTGATGCGGCTTATGACAGAGTAAACCCCGATCTTGTTGTTTTTACGGGTGACAACATTCTCGGCAATCATCTGCGCGACGCGCGTTTCGGCTCACGCAAGGTCATACTCTCTCCCGACGGCGAATATGAGGCCATGAAAACCGCGATTCATCATATCGCCGAACCTGTAGACAGACGCGGCATTCCCTTTACAATGATTTACGGCAACCACGACGACATGAATTTTATTTCGAAAGAAAAGCAAGCCGAAATATGGAGAGGCTACGACAGTTTTGTCGGACTCGACGACAGCGGCGACAGCGGCGACGTCGCCACTTTTAATCTGCCGGTAATGTCATCCGACGGCAAAAAGACTGCATTTAACCTTTGGTTTATCGACAGCGCCCGTCTCGACAAGGCGGAGGAAAAATGTCACACGGGCGTAAAAAAACAGGCAGTAGAATGGTATATAAATAAAAGTAATCGGCTGAAAGAACAAAACGGCGGAAAACCCGTCCCGTCCGTACTGTTTCAACACATACCGTTTTCCGAAATGACGCGTCTCAACTCTCCCTGTAAAAAAGACGACTACGGCGCGCTCCCGTTATTCAAAAAAGGAGAACCGGAAAAATATATCAGGCTCGATCCCGCCGTCGCGGACGGCTTTCTCGGAGAACCTATTGACGGGTGTGAGGAAAACAACGGAGAATTTGACGCGATAAAAAAACAGGGCGATGTAGCTGCAGCCGTTTTCGGACACGATCACCGCAACAACTTCATCGCCGAGCTTGACGGCATCAGAATATTTCAGTCATCTGCGGCGTCATTCAGATGCTACGGCAACCGTTTTCGCGGTGTACGCGTTATAGAAATAAACGAAAACGAACCCGAAAGCGTTAAAACATATTTTTTGACTTACAGCGAGCTGTGCGGAAACGGACCGGTGAGCAGACTTCGCTACATTTGGGACGCCGACGGCGAAGGAAAAAAGAAAGCCGCGCTCATTGCATTTGTGTCGGCGGCTGCAATAACGTCCGCGACGGCTGCGGCAATCGGGAGGAAAAAGAAATGACAGACACCGATCTTATTGAAAAAGGTATAAAAACCGAGCTTATTTACAGCGGCAAAATTTTTGATTTGCGCCATGACGACATTGAGCTTCCCGACGGTAACGGCGCCGTGCGCGACTATGTTGTGCACAAGGGCGCGGCATGCATCGTTCCCGTAACCGATGACGGCTGTGTGCTCACGGTGCGTCAATACCGATATCCGATGAAAGAAATCCTCACCGAGATTCCCGCCGGAAAACGTGATTCCGAAGACGAACCGCCGCTTGAAACGGCAGCACGCGAGTTAAAAGAAGAAACAGGAGCGGAAGCCGACGAGTTTGTTTTTCTCGGCGAATTCTACCCCACCTGTGCATATTCGACGGAGTCGATATACATGTTCATGGCTCGCGGTCTGCATTTCGGCAGCACGCACACAGATAATGACGAGTTCATCGAAAACGGCAAAATTCCGATTGATTTGCTCGTGGAGCAAATAATGAACGGCAACATTAAGGACGGCAAAACACAGGCCGCCGTGCTTAAGGCATACAAAATATTAAAAAGCGAAAAGGAGAGAAAACAATGACAAACATACTCTATGCAATCCGCAGATTCCTCGCAGTGATGCTCGTCGGCATAATGTTTTTCGGCGTAAGCAAAAACGGAGCGGAGCCACATGCCGTTCTCGATGAAGAAAGCTGCAGATTAAGCGCGTTTATCGCGTCCGATGCGCACATCGAGGGCAACCAGTACGGTAAATTCAAAAATTTCAGCCGTATGCTCTATGACATCAAAAACGGTACAACGGAAAACGACGCCGTAGTATTCCTCGGCGACAACACCATGAACGGACAGAACATCGAAAACATGTTTTTCTTCGGCGCTTTAAGTAAGGTTTCCCCCGCAAAAAATACGATAGTCGCGCTCGGCAACCACGACGTCGGCAACGGTGAGGGTAACTATAATGAGCTTATCGAGAGATATCTCGCTTATAACAACATGTTTTTCAACGCGGGCATAAGCAAGCCGTATTTCTATAAAGTGATAAACGGCTATTATTTTATCATGCTCGGCACCGAGGCGTCGACATCAAACGAAATGGCGGTGACTCAGGAGCAGCTTGACTTTTTAAGGGCGACAATGGATCTTGCGACCGCCGAGGGCAAACCGGTTTTCGTTTTCAATCACCACCCGGTCAACAGAGAGGAAGGAGAATATGTCTATTCGATAATCAACATCCTTGAAAGCTACAAAAATGTATTCTATATCTACGGTCACACACATTGGCCGCTTTACAGTCACACAATGCAGGTTTACGATAAGGTGCATATGCTCAACGTGCCCATGTTCACGTCGATAAACCCCGAAGACACGACCGGAGAGGACACAGGCGTCGCATTCGCGCTTGAGGTTTACGACGACAGCGTGGTCTTCCGCGCCCGTGATTGCTATGACGGCAAATGGCTCGAAAACTACACATATACAATCCCGATTGAAAAATAAAGCTGTAATATCTGTTTGACACAATTGTAAAAAATTAAAGGGGCTGTAAAAAACCGGTTTTTTTACAGCCCCATTTTTTGGGTTTGGATTTACAATCCCGTTAACATATCATGCGAAAGCGTTGATCTTTACTGTTTTATACGGTCATCGCTTTTTTTACATCCCTTTTTTATGTATTTTTAAGCCAGTCTTCCGGGGAGTCAAGGTTTACTGCCGCTCGAAGAATAAGACGGGCATCACCGACATCGATCGGCTTATCAGGACTGTGAGAAATGCTTGCCGCCGTGTGAACTGCCGCAGAAACACTGTCAAGTCCGACTGCTGCGCGGAGCGCCGCACGTGCGTCGGCGACGGAAATCTCACCGTCGCAGTTAACATCACCCATGATGACAACTTCACGGCTTGCCGTAATTTTGCCGTTTGTCAAAATAACAATTCTTATGCCGGTTACAGGATTTGATTTGTTATCAAAAGCAACTTCTTTGCTGTTGTAAATTTTTGTTCTGCCGCCTGTTGCTTTTATGAGATCTTCGCAGCATACCCCCGGAACGCTGATTATAAAATCACCGGCATTTTTAATATTAGTTGCGTTTGCGTCAACGGTAATTTCGGTAATCGGCAGCTTTTCAATACGCTCAGAATCGGTCTTTCCGCAAACTTTGCATTCTCTGGTTTGTACACCCTCATTCTCAACGGTTGCGGGCGTTGTCAGAGTCCACTTACTCCAGTTGTGTCCGTTGGCGGAAACGGTCTTTTTTTCTGTTGAAATCACGGTGCTGCAAGCCGTGCAGCGAATGATCATGTCATAACTTCCGTCTTTTGTACAGGTTGCAGGTATTACGTTTTCAATGAAGGGTACGGAGGATACATGTCCGATTTCATCGGTATAGCTGTCATAAAATGATTTGCCGCAAATTGTGCAAGTGTGTACGGTGTACCCTTGATTTGTGCATGTCGGATTAACAATTTCATCTTTACATTCATGCTCTGCAGAAAAACGATCGATGCTTTTCAAATCAATTTTTACTGCAGGGCGGATGCCGCAGAACGTGCAGTCCGGCGTATCGATGTCGACTACTCCGTATTCGTCGACCTTATAAACCGCGTCGGAACCGGCCGCGGAACGAAGCCGCCACGGGTGAAAATCGCTTCCTTCCTCATCATTAAAAAGACCGAGACATTTTGCATAGTCCGTGGCTGCAGCCGCGCGGGACGGTGCTGCCGTATTCGGATCGGACTCAAATCCGTAATCGGAATTGCAGATCTCATCTTTGCTCAACAGCCAAACTTTTTCCTGTGCCGATTCGGCATTTGCGGTAATATTATTGATATCTGCACCGATAATTGAGTTTTTGCTGTCCTTTGCAAAGGATTTGTCGTAGAATTCACCGTTAAGCCATGCTCTAATCTCACTGAACCGGTAATCGCTTGACGGAATTACACATCCGTCGATTGTACGGTTATCGCAGCAATGGTAAAATTCGCGGGAGTCAATTATTTTTTCGCTTAACAGTACTGCGCAGCCGTTCTCTTCGTTTTTGCGGATAATATTCCAACGTATAGGCTCACATTTGAACCAATAGATATTGCCCGGTGTGTACCCGTTCTCGTCCTGGTATGACATGTCACTTGAACCGTCTCCGAAAGAAGCATATATCGAACGGTATTGAGAAAATGTCACGCCGCGGTATTTTTCGCCTTCAAACTCAATGTCGGCGTATTTCATAAAGTCGTTTTGATTACCGTTTTCATAAAAATTATAACTCGACCATGAAGCTGAGGAATCTGCAATTTCGGTAAGCCTTGCAGTTAATATATCATCTGTTATTTCCGTTTGCGGGTATTCACCGAATAATACCGAGCTGCAGGCTTTTCCGTATTTCGATTTTGCCTGTGCCGAAAGCTGTGCCGGCAATACCGTCATGACAACAAAAAACGCCGCCGAAAACAGTGCGAATACACACTGAAATGCGCGGCAGGTCATCTTATTAAACATGGAAAAATCACCGTTCCCGATTTGTTTTTTTGCCGACCTCAAAAACATGCATTCGATCATGTTAAGATCAAGCAAATGTATGCAAATAAAAAAATATATAGCTTTAAAATACAATACTGCGTCGTATATAATTGAATGTTAGCAAAAACAATTGAATCTTCTTCTATTTTACGACTCTTTGCGATGTTTGTCAATAGAAAACTTAAAATAATATTTAATTAACGGATATCTGATAATATTTTTGTAACATTAATAAAATTTATGTCTTTCCGATTAGATTAAATTCAATCCCGTCCACATATCAATCTTTTTACAGAGGCGACGGGTTTTTAGATTTCGGGACTTGATTTTAGTCTCCGTATTTGCATACCCAAGCATGCATCTGCCGATGCGACTGTCGTAAGTTTCTGCTGTTAATCCGTAATCTTTTGTGTTCAATGCAGCACACTGCGATTTCTGTATGCTTTTCCTGTGTGGTATTTCTTCCCCATGCCCTATAGATTTCTCCTTTGGCTTTGCTGCGCTCCTTAAATCTTCCATGACCGTTGTGTCATAAAACCAATTTCTGAGAGAAAAATCATCTAAAGCCACAAACTCTTTACGAATTCATCGCAAGCTATCTTCTCATCGCCGATATGCTTCTGCTGCTTGTTTCTTGAGTACTGCACGGTATTGCTTGTTAAGGTACGCTTTTCTTGGCATAAAAATAATCCTCTTAAAGCAGTCTTGAAAACTTGTGTTTTTTCAAGTGGCTGCTCTAAGGGGATTATATTGATGTGGGAATAAAACAAAAAACTCGCTTTTTTCAAAGCAAGCTTTTATTAAAAACACTCAGCGTACACGTTTGGTGGAGATAAGCGGGATCGAACCGCTGACCTCTTGACTGCCAGTCAAGCGCTCTCCCAGCTGAGCTATACCCCCATATTCGCAGCATCGCGTTGCAGGTGGTATGTTACCATAATTGTGGAAAAAAAGCAAGCCTTTTTTTGAATTTTTTAAAATTTTTTTTGTCCGCAAGCTTTTTTTGTTTTTAGTGTTCAAAAAAGAAATTCATAATCGCATCCGAAATGCCGAATCGTCCGTTTATTCACACATTCATTCACACCGTCATTCACACATTTTCACACTTTTTTTGGTTTAAGATTCCTCTTTCTTTGTTGTTTCAGTCCCGAAACAGAAAGAAAAAATTACTGTAAAAACCGTCATAAGCTAATGATGTTTTATCTTACCGACAGACAAAAGATAAGCAAAAACGGCAGATAGAATGCGCGCTGCTATGCAAGTATTACCTGCATAATAATTGCGCACAGTCTGAATGAATTTACCCTCTGTGATTAGATTATTGTGATGAAGAACAACAAGACAATATCGGTTAATATTATTCGGATTTTTTCTGTTTTTAACAAAAAGCAAAAATCATACCCGCCTGCAGTCGGTACATGTGAAGCGATGTCAAAAAAGCAAATAAGCAACACTCTCTCTGTTTTCGTCAAACAGCAATCGGAACACTGCAGCAAAAAGGTCTTTATACATCTCAACTGAAAAAGTTTCTTCAATACACTCTTTAGGCTGACGGGACTTGAACCCGTGTCGGTTTTGACCGGTCGGATTTAGCTCATGCCGCGTTAAAACCCTTGCAAATACGTCAAG
>OMRJ01000072.1 GCA_900313475.1 uncultured Eubacteriales bacterium
GCCCGCAGCGAATACTTTTGTCGTATTTGCAAGGGTTTTAACGCGGCATGAGCGAAAATCAGCCGGTCAAAACCGACACGGGTTCAAATCCCGTCAGCCTATGGATGCAGAATACAGTTTTCCGTTTGAAGAAACATTCTCCGTGCTTGAAAAAAAGTACAAAGATGATACAGAGGCGCTCGATGTAATAAAAACAGCACGCGCAACCGTCGCTTATTACAAAGAGAGAGACGAATATCAAAAAGCGATAAACCATGTGAAACAGCTCGAAGCATTTCTGTATGATTGGTATTGATTAAAGACTTAAAAAAGCTTGTGAACGCGGAAGCTCTCCCGTCGACACAAGCCTTTTTTATTGCGGCAAAACATCCGTCACAGCCTGACCGCACAAAATGTGATATATCCGGAAGCATAGGCCTCATACAAAACGCCGATTCTTCCGTCCGGCAAAACGCAGCACGAGGAGTACGCGAAAAAATCGTCATACGAACCGAAGGACGAATATTTTCCGGAATCCTTAAGATTATACGCTTTTATAAATTTGATTTTATTTCCCTCGACATGTCCGAGAAACAGCGTGCCGTCCGTGCGTGTCGTGTCGCGCCCGTTATGTCCGGTGGGCGTAACCATGACGATATAAAAGCCGTCATTTTCAAGCCCGTCCGGCAAGACAACGTCGGTCGGCAGTGAAAGAACAGAGCGTTGACACTGTGGTGAACGGATATCGGTATTCGGACATTTCGAAAACGTTTCGCCGCCGTCGGCAGAAACGCTCAACGGAATATATCCTCCGCCCTTAGGTCGTCCGAAGCAGTAAATTTTTCCGTCGGGAGTCTCGCAAAGCTGACATTCGTCAATGTTGGCGCAGCTTGCCGAAATACACTTGCGCCACGTTTTGCCGTTATCGTCGCTTATGATAACGCACGGTCTTTCAAGCGTATAAACCGGTGCCAACAGCCGTCCTGCAAATTCACCGTGCTTCAAAGCGATTCCGTTTCCCGGCGTAACACCGAGAAACACGCCGTCTTCGCGGCTCTTTACCGAACTGTTCAGGTCAACGGGCTGAGTAAAGGTTTCTCCCCCGTCATAGCTTTCAAGGCGTAATATATACGATGTGACCGCAGCACGCAAAGGCGCGGGAGACGTTTCGGTGCAGAGCGTCGTCCCATCGGTGTCTAAGACATCCCATTTCTGAACAAAAACCGGATTGTCTGCCGTAAATTCCGGTTTTCCGCAGCTTAAGAAAATATTGCCCACATAAATATCGTGTCCGTTTTCTTTTTCGGGGATAAGAGGCGGAAATTTAGTGACGTATTCACCCTCGCCGACAGCATAATACATATCGCCGTAAGTTGCAAACGCAAGAGACGGGTTGTGGCGTTTCGGAATATAATAGCGTGTTTTTACACCTGCGTCATCGTACACAAAACCGTCCTCACGCAAAGTAAACACCCTGTCATCTTTATACGGTTTTTTATCGAGAGCGGAGCGCGAGGTGTGCAAAGCAAGATATTTTTTTCCGTCGATCTCTACATATCCGCTTCCGTTCTCAAGAAGATTTTCGCCGTCAAGACCTCTGCTTTCGGGGAAAAAATCAATCAAAAAGACAATCTTACCCGTAGGCGCCTCAATCATAAGCGGGTCAATGCAAAAAGCGGAACCGAAATCATTTTCGTCATAAGGATATTTTCTCACAGGCGGCGAAAAAACGGTTTTAAGCTTGCCGAACGACTTTCCGCCATCCCTGCTTACGCGCACTCCGATCTCTATCATACCCCAATCCTTGCCGCACGATGCCTTGTCAACCGCAGCAATAACATTTCCGGCAAATTCGCCGTTTTTCAGGCACAAAAGCGACGGAATCCTATTGTCTTTCATCATTCCTTCCGTGCATTCGGCAGCAAAATGCTTAAAAGCTTCTAAGTTTTTTCCTACAAAAATCGGAGTATCCCTGACCATTGCCGTCGTCCTCTCATCTCTTAATAATTCATTTAATGTCACAGACTTGATTTTAGCGCACAAAAGCCGCAAAGTCAAGCAAAACATATTGCAAAAGCCTCGCACCTGTGATATTATAATTGAAACGCTTTTACAAAAGAAGGATAAAAAAATGGACAATCAAAATAAGAAAAAGAACCTTATTCAAATGCTGAAATTCGTTTTATTTTCATGCTCTGCGGGAATTATTCAAATCGGCAGCTTCACTCTGATGAGCGAAGTCATCGTAAAAACAAAATTCATCGCAGCCCTGATGACGGAGCATCCGGGTTTTGCGAAAATCATGGAGAATGAATACGGACCGATGTATCTCATCGCGCTGATTCTCTCGGTAATATGGAACTTCACGATAAACAGAAAGTTCACGTTCAAATCCGCCGCCAATATTCCCGTTGCAATGCTTAAGGTGTTCGGATATTACCTTGTGTTCACTCCTCTGTCGACCATAATCGGCAATTACTGCACCGCAAAATTTGCGTCGGTCGGCGGAATCGATTACATCGTGCTGATAATCACAATGCTCTGCAACATGATAACGGAATTTTTGTTCTGCAAATTCGTTGTTTACAGAAATCAGGAGGATACAGCCGTTAAAAAGGAACAAAAAGCTCAGTAAACAACCTTGCCCAAAGCGGACAGTATAAGCCGGGAAGCCAGTTTCCCGGTTTTGTTTTGTATGTCGAGAATAGGATTAACCTCCACCATATCCATGCTTAAAAGACGTCCCGTCTCGGCTATCATTTCGGTGGCAAGATAGGCTTCCCTCACGGTAAGTCCGCCGCTTACGGGCGTTCCCGTGCCGGGTGCCTCTTCGGGAGACAGAGCATCTACATCAAAGCTCAAATGCATTCCAACCGTATCGCGGCAGACAATTCCTATCGCCTTTTTCATGACCTCATAGATGCCGTATTTGTCAACATCGCAAATGGGAAAAACGTTTACTCCGGCTTTTTTCAGTCTTTCGCGCTCCTGCGGTTCAATATCGCGTGCTCCTACAAGTGCGCATTTTGTCGGATCGACAAAAACCGCTCCGTCGCCGAAATCAGCCATGCAATCCGGACCGAAGCCGCAAACGGCGGAAAAAGGCATCCCGTGCATATTGCCGCTGACGGTGCTGCTCTCGTTGTTCCAGTCCGCATGCGCATCGATCCAAATAAGACCGATTCTGCCGAAATGCCGTGACACCGCCGAAACGGAGCCTGCCGAGATACTGTGATCGCCGCCGAGCACAACAGGAAAATGAGAATCGAGAAGCGACTGAGACACTTTATTGTACAGTTTTTTGTTTGCATCGGTTATCTGTTCCAGAAAACGGAGTTTTTCCGTGCCGGCTCCGCCCTGTGAAGGCACAATGTCGCCGTGGTCAACAACATTAAAGCCGAGTTGCTCCAGCCCTTCCTGAAGTCCCGCATAGCGTATAGCCATCGGTCCCATATTGACTCCGCGCTTCGATGCGCCGAAGTCGGTTTCGGTTCCGATAATATCAACTGTTTTTCGCGTTGTTTCTTTTATCATAAAATCACCTTCGGAGAGTATAACATATTTTTTTCTTTTCGGCAAGCGCAAAGCAGTTTCATCCGAAAAAAGAACAGTTTTTTTGTAATTCTTTCTTTTTTTTGTAACTTTTTTTATATCCAATGTCGTTTTGCACAAAAAATGCTTGATGATTGAATCTGCTGTATAGTATAATGTTCATATAAATACTGCAAACGAGGAGAAATTAAATGGCACAACTGAAAATGTACCGTCCGCTGAATGAGCCTATAGATCACTTCCCTCTCCGTGACGGCTATTCGTTTTCATGCTTCAAAACCGACAGCGACAAGATTGCATGGTGTGAATGCTGTAAAAACGGACTTATCGGAGACGATTCGGACGAAAGCACCTTTTACGACCGCATCGAAAAAGATCCGCGTATCAACATATATGATGACGTTTTCTTTCTTGATTTCAACGGCGAACACATCGGCACGACCACTGCGTTTATTACCGACGACAAGCGAATAGGCGATATGCACATGGTCGGCATCAGAACCGATTTCAGGGGCAAGGGGCTTTCAAAAAACCTCTGCGAAATGACACTTCGCCATCTCAAAGAAAAAGGCGCCGAATTTGTTGTCCTCACAACCGACGAATGGCGAAAGGGCGCGGTAAAGAGTTACCTTTCGGCCGGTTTTCTGCCCGTGGAATACGACACGGGAATGCAGGAACGCTGGGAAAAGGTACTTGAAGAATACGGCATTGACAGCGTGCCGATGCTGCGCGATGATTTAACGCCGTTCAAAACAATTTATCGCAGCAACTATAAGGGAAAAGGAGTGTAAAACGTAATATGTCAAGTATTACAGCATTTATTATGAGCATTATAACAACTCTTTCACTTCTGTTCGGCACTCTCGGAAGCGCCGACTATGTCAGGCAAACCGGACTTAAAGAGGCTATTGAGGCCTCTGTCAACAGGGATAAGATCACATCGACATCTTATATCGGTAAGGCAGACGGTGAAGCATGGTTTCCCGAAAAGGAGTACAGAATTGAGGACCATGTCATTTTA
>OMRJ01000190.1 GCA_900313475.1 uncultured Eubacteriales bacterium
CAGTTAAACATTATATATACCGAATTATGATACCACGCTTTACGATTTTTTTCAACAGGTAAAAACAAAAAAACTCCGGCTTAAATCAAAAAGTGAACCGGAGATTGTGTTTTTTTTTGTCAAAAGTATCTGCGTGATGACAGGGAAGACCGCCAAAGTCCGCTTTTATCGCTCCGAAGCCGTATTTTGCGCATATTTTACAGACGGGAGAGTCTTTTGCCGCTCTGCACATCTGCAGCTTCTCAAAATTTTTTTGTGCGGATAACGCCGAAGTGCATCCTTCGGCTTTATGCCACGGGCTTTGCATTGAAAGCCCGGCGGAATTTCCGTGCGGAGAAACGGATAACCGGCGCGGCTTTTGCGTCTCTTTAACGGCATGCAGCGCAAAAACCGCAGACGGATGACAAATACGCGCGATTTTCGGCATGTTATTCTTTAAGCATGAAGGGTCTGAATTTTTCAAAGCCGTTGCAGCGGATGATATAACCTGTTGAGCGGTCTTTTCCGTCGGCAAGTCAAAAATGTTCTGCGGCACGGCTCCGTTAAAGAATCGTTGTAAAGAAGTGCTGCCGCGGTGCGGTGCGTGTTGCTGCGTTTGAAAACGCGGTCGGCGGTGACACGACGGATGAAACGCAGATGCTCTTTGCCGAGAGGGGATTAAGTGAGCGCATAAGAGCAAAAGTTTGGAAGCCGTATCAAAGATCCTCCGCGAACTCACCTATATTCGCATATGAGGCGGTTGCCTTTATATCCGACTCGGCATACATTTCGGGTGTCGTCACACCCGTGTATACGAGCACCGAGCGAAGCCCGTTTTTACTGCCTGTGGCAATATCCGTTTCGAGGCGGTCGCCGATAAAAGCTATCTCGTTTTTTTTGCAGCCGATAAGATTTGTTACATAATCGACGGTAAAAGCATACGGCTTGCCCATTATAAGGTCGGGTTCTCTGCCGGCGGAGGCTTTCAAAAGCGCCATAAATGCCCCGACATCGGGCATAAAGCCGTTTGCAAGCGGGCAGTTGACATCGGGGTGAGTTGTGATATACTCCGCGCCTTTCGCAATAAAATTAGCCGCTTTGTCAAGCTTTTCATAGGTAAGTTCAGTGTCAAAGCCCACAACCACAATATCGGGATCGTTTTCAGTCAGCGGAATGCCCGCCTCTTTGAAATCCTTTGTCAGATTGTGATTGCCGACGAGATATACGCTCTTTCCCGCTCTGTTGCGCTTGAGAAAATCCGCCGTTACATGTGACGAAATAATAACGCTGCCTTTTTCGGCGGGATAGCCGAGCTTATTGAGCCGCGCAAGACATTCGTCTTCATCGTGCGATGAATTGTTGGTGAAAAAAAAGAATCTTTTGCCTTTTTTCTTTACCGCATCCGCGAAACGGAGTGCGCCCGGCAAAAGTCCGTCACCGAGGTAAAAAGTGCCGTCCATATCCACAATGTAGCATTTTACGTCGGCAAAAAGCTGTGAGTTATCCATATTGACCTCTTTAAAAAGATGAGTATAACGGTTATGATAGAATAAATTCGCGCAAAATGCAATAGCAAAGAAAAAACTTGTATAAAAAGTTTTTTCTCAATACTTGATTTTCGAAACATATTATGTTATCATACAACAAACGCGATGATCGGGAGAGTAGGTTGGAGTTGACATCCCAGAGAGGGCGCGCCGTCGGCTGCAAGCGCACCTGTTCGTTTTCCGTCCGAAGTTCACCCGTGAGCGGTTCGCCGAACAGTTTTTAAGTAAGCGACAACGGCTCATCCCCGTTACAGGATAACCGAGAGTTTGCCCGAAAAGGCAAAAAACAAGGGTGGTACCGCGGAGTTTGTTTCCTTCGTCCCTTACGGACGGAGGATTTTTTTGTTTTTTGGTGCAAAGCAATAAAACGGAGAAACAAAGAGGCTGCGCGGCGCAGTTTTTTACCGCTCTGTTCCGTATGAATTTTGTTAAATTATTCCCGAAAGGAAGTTAAATCATGAGATCACAGCTTGAAGCGATTCGTGCCCGTGCGGCGGAAGAACTCGAAAAAGCCGCAGAAATACGCTCGCTTGACGACCTGCGCG
>OMRJ01000139.1 GCA_900313475.1 uncultured Eubacteriales bacterium
AAAGGGACTCTATGCCGAGCTTCGCCCCTACGGCATCAGAGTAAGCTGCGTAATGCCCGGGCAGGCAAGTACAGGCTTCCAGAAAGGATCGGGCATCGGAGAGGTTGAGGAATCGCTTAAGGCGACCGATATCGCAAATGCGGTTTACTACTGCGCATCGCAGCCTGACGAGGTCGTTATAGAAGAAGTTACCGTTTGGGGAACAACACAGGATGTTCAGCCGCTCTGATAAGGAGAGTAGAAACATGAAAAAAATTTATGAGACAGAGCCGTTTGCTTGCGCGTATCTGAATTCCGAAATTGACGACGCGGAATATCGAATCGCCTGCGGAATGCGTGAGACGGCAAGGTTTATTCCTCTTGAAATTGAAAAAAATACTTTTTTTGCCGGAATTGACAGAACCGAACCTTTTGCGTTCTATTATAAATTCGGCCGCGGTATTTTTGAAGAATCGGAAGTTTTTGAACAAAAGATCAAAAAATTTCCATATCTTGCAGAAGAACTTAAAGAATTGTATGAAGCGATTCATCCGCTCAATACCGTTAATATGGTGAATGACAGCTTTACGGAGCACGAGAAAAAACTCTGTGCACAGATACCGCTCGACGGCAAAGATATAAAGACATGCTGGGGCGGCACATGGGGCGGTCACAGCAATCCCGACTATCGCATGCTTCTGCGTCTCGGAACAAACGGACTGCGTGAGAGAATAGCAGTGGGCAGAAAAATGAACTGCGGCAACGATATTTTTTACGATTCACTTTCAATTGCGCTCGATGCATTGGATATTTTGGGCGAACGGGCGTTCGAACAGGCGAAAAAATGCGGAAACGAGCGCTTGGCGCGTGCGTTTTCGGTTATTCCGAAAAATTCTCCGCGTGATTTTTTTGAGGCATGTCAAATGTTCAAAATAGTTTTTGAATTTGACGGAATTGATTCTCCGGGCAGATTTGATTATTTTATGGACGATTATTGCAAGACGGCGTCACACGACGAGCGAATGGAGTGTCTCCGTGAACTGTGGCAGTTTTTCAAAGCTACACGCACATGGAATCTGTGTCTCGGAGGCAGCGACGAAAAAGGAAACTACTTCACAAATCCGTTAACCTATGAAGTCCTTGAGGTTGCGCGGGAATATAAGTATGATACTCCGAATATCACGCTTCGCGTGAGCAATAATACGCCGGAGGACGTCTGGAAAAGTGCAGCGCAAACCCTCGCCACGGGAATAGGAATGCCCGCGATATACAACGACGAGTGTGTTTGTCCCGCTTTGGAGGAGCTTGGAATAAAACCTGTCGACTCGCATAACTACTGCATGAACGGCTGCAATCAAATAGATATTTTCGGAAAATCTCACATGGGACTTGAGGACGGTGAGGTCTGCTTGGCGAAATGTCTTGATCTGACGCTTCATAACGGAAAATGCGGATTGTCGGGTGAGATGCTCGGTATTGAAACAGGTGACGCTGAAAGCTTTGAATCATATGAAGAATTTTTTGCGGCATACAAAAAACAAGTGGAGTATATAACCGATTGCGCCCTTAAAATGTCCGAAAAGGCGCAGCGCATCTATGCTGAATTTGCGCCGAATCCCTTGCGCTCAAATCTCATTATCGGCTGCGTTGAATCCGGACTTGACTACAAAAACGGCGGTCCGGTATACAACCACGGACAGATACTTACAGAGGGAATTGCCGACACCGTCGATTCGCTTGCGGCAGTAAAGCACTTTGTTTACGACACGGGCAAATACACGCTTCGTCAGGTGATTGATGCTCTCGACCGCAATTTTGTCGGATATGACGAATTGTTCTCCGACCTTTCCCGCTACAAAAAGTTCGGCAACGATATTCCCGAAGTCGATGAAATATGCACCGCAGTTATCGAACATTTTTACGGTTATTTGCACACAAAACGAACGTTCAGAGGCGGAATTTACGGAGGCGGATGCAGCACCTTCGGCAGAGCGGCTCACTACGGCGGCGGTACCGGAGCGCTTCCGAACGGAAAGAAAAAAGAGTCCGACCTTTTGGCGGACAGCATAGGTGCCGTGCCCGGATGTGACACAAACGGACCGACGGCATTGCTCAACTCAGTGGCAAAGGAGCCGCAGCATCTTGCCGTGAGCGGTAATGTAATGCAGCTCAAATTTACAAAAGATCTTTTTAAACAGGAAAAAGGTCAGGCAGGTTTTATTGCGCTTGCAAAAACATACTTTAAAAAGGGAGGTCAGCAGCTTTCGGTTTCCGTTGTTTCAACCGATGAATTACGTGACGCACAGATTCACCCCGAGCTTCACGGTGATCTTATAGTGCGAGTAGGCGGCTACAGTGACTATTTTGTTCGACTTTCAAAAGGACTGCAAAACAACATCATAGCACGTACGGAGATAGCACTTTGAACATGAAAAATGACGGCAATACGGCATCGCTTTTTAATATTCAGCGATATTCTCTCCATGACGGCCCGGGTATACGCACAACGGTTTTTTTTAAGGGCTGCAATCTTCACTGCATTTGGTGTCACAACCCGGAATCGCAGAAAAGCACGACAGAATTGATGTTTTACGGCAACCGGTGCGTGAAGTGCGGTAAGTGTTTAGATTACTGCGAAAAAGCTTTCACTGAAAAATGCACCCGTTGCGGCAGATGTTCGTCCGTTTGTCTTTACGGAGCACGTGAAAAGTGCGGCGATATGTATACCGTAGACAGTGTTTTTGCGAAAATATGCGATGACATCGATTATTATGAGGTTTCGGACGGCGGGGTGACATTGAGCGGCGGCGAACCGCTTTTACAGGCTGATTTTGTTACGGAGCTTTTGAAAAAATGCAATGAACACGGCATTCACACTGCTGTCGAAACGGCGGGTAACGTTCCATTTGATGTTTTTGAAAAAATAATGCCGTACACGAATCTGTTTTTGTATGACATTAAATGCATCGATGAAAAAATGCACATCCGTTTTACCGGTGTGTCCAATTCGATTATTCTGAAAAATGCCGAGAAACTCAAAAAATGTCGTTGTGATGTTCTGTTCAGAATGCCTGTTATTCCGGGCTTTAACGACGGTCAGGTTGACGCGGTTTCCGAATTTGTAGGCTGCGGCAAACTTGAACTTATGCCGTATCACAATATGTGTTCGGCAAAATATGTTGCGCTTGAACGCAAATTTGAAACGGAAAAAGCAAAAATTCCCGACGAAGAATATATAAAGGAGCTTGCAAAGTCGTACGCAAACGTGATAAACTGAAGAAAAAAAGCGGCGGTGCGGCGATGGAGTATTATAAAAAAACGTTATTAAAGAACGGAAAAGAATGCGTTATCCGCAGCGGAAAATACGCCGACGGTGCGGCGGTGCTTGAGAATTTTAACCGCGTGCACGGCGAAACTGACTTTTTGCTCTCTTACCCCGATGAAAACTCATTTACGGCGGAACAGGAATCCGAATTTCTGCTCTCAAAACTGACAAGTGAGAGGGAAGTCCAACTCATTGCGGTTATCGGCGGCGAAATTGCCGGGACTGCAGGCGTGACACAGGTCGGCGGAAAACGTAAAATTCGTCACAGAGCCGAATACGGAATAAGCATTTCGGAGAAGTTTTGGGGGGTCGGTATAGGCAGTGCCTTGACCGACGCATGTATCGAATGCGCCGAACGTGCAGGTTTTGAACAGCTTGAACTGAGCGTTGCCGCAGAAAACAAAAGAGCCGTTGCGTTGTACAAGAAAAAAGGCTTCGTTGCATACGGACGAAACCCTCATGCTTTCAAACTGTCCGACGGTACTTACAGAGAGTTTGTGTTGATGTATAAAACAATCGGCTGACAGAAATAAAAAAACCGACGAGTCGTGCAGACAAGTCGGTTTTTGCTTGAGTTATTTATTGTGGAAGCACTCGTCTATAAGATTTTGCTTTCTGTCCCACAGTCTTTGGGTCAGGTCGACATAATAGTTGTGAGGGTATTCAAATCTGACGACCTCCTCCCAGAGTGTGTCTATCTGTTCGGAACAATAATTTCTTATTGACTTTGTGTCGGGAAAGCTGTAAACAAGCTCACCGTTTTCAAATATAGGAACAAGCAGCTTTCTTGCAACAAAATTTTCTACCGTTTTGCGCTTCCATGTGTAATCGGGATCGAAAAGCTCATATGAATGCATCTTTGACAGATCTTCATCTTCAAGCGACAGCACGTCGGCAATGGCTTTTCCCGTTTCACTGTCAAACAGTCTCCATAAAAGCTTCGGACACGGTGTGGTTATCTTCTGAACATTTTCCGAAATCTTAATCTTCGGAATTATCTCGCCGTTTTTCTCGATGGCAGAGAGCTTATATACGCCGCCCATAACCGGATTGGACGCCGAAGTTATCAGCCTTTCGCCGACAAGGAACGAATCGACCCTTGCGCCGTTTTGCAGCATGTCTCTTATGATATACTCATCAAGAGAGTTTGACGCATAGATGTTGCAGTCGGGGAAGCCTGCGTTGTTCAGCTCGCGACGGATTTTTTTTGACAGATACGCAAGGTCGCCGCTGTCGATGCGGACACCTTTAGGACGCTTTCCCATAGGAATCAGAACATCGTTAAACGCTTTTATCGCATTCGGAAGCCCCTTGTCCATCGTGTCATATGTGTCTATAAGCAAAATGCAGTTATCGGGATAAAGCTTTGCAAATTTGCAGAAGGCTTCATATTCGCTGTCAAACATTTGAATCCAAGTGTGACTCATCGAACCGAACAAGGGAATATTGTATTCATGTGCGGCGCTTACATTTGTTGTTGCGCAACAGCCGCCTATGTATGCGCTTCTGGCACCGTTGAGTGCTGCGGAAATACCGTGTGCGCGTCTTGAACCGAACTCAATTATTTCGCGTCCCTGCGCCGCTCTGACAATTCTGTTTGCCTTTGTTGCGATAAGCGATTGATGATTTACCGACTGCAAGATAATAGTTTCCAAAAGCTGCGCCTGTATGACAGGCCCTTTTACCTTAACAACAGGCTCATTTGCAAATATCGGTGTCCCCTCGGGAACCGCCCATATATCGCAGGTGAATTTGAAATCGGAAAGATATGCAAGAAAATCTTCGCTCAATCCCTTTTGTCTTAAAAATTCAAGCTCCTCCGCCGAAAAGGTCAGGTTTTTTATATATTCCGAAAATTGCCTGACGCCTGCCATTATGCAGAAGCCGCCAAGCTCTGCAGACGGTCGGTAGAAAATGTCAAACCAAGCAACGGTTTCGTCTGTTCCGTCAGCCAGAAATCCGGCAGACTGTGCAAGTTCATAAAAATCAAATAACATATCGCATTTCTGCAAGGACGATAATTCCATGTCTTCATCTCCGTCGGAAATTTTTACGTAATCATTTTATCATAAAAACTGATTACAGGCAATATTTTTTAACGATTATTTTGTTATTTTTATAAAAAAATATTGACAAAAAACATATTGGTATGTTAGAATTTTTACAAACAATAGGGGGAAATAAAAATGAGATTACGTACACAGCAACTCGGTTCAAGAAACAAGGTAGGAGCACGTGTCGAGCGCAAAAGAAAAGAACTCGGCATGAAGCAGAAGGATTTGCTTGCAAGACTCCAGGTTAAAGGCATTGAGCTTAATTCTTCGGGACTTTCAAAACTTGAAGGTCAGATAAGAAGCGTAAACGATTTTGAATTGATCGCTCTTTCCGAAGCGCTCGGTGTTTCCGTCGCATGGCTTCTCGGACTCGAAAATGAGTAATATTGCATGCTTAAATTAATAATGGGTGTTGCAATCGCTCTTTAAAAGTTATATAATAATTCTGTCTGTTCTTTTTGCACAGGCAGAGTTATTTTTTTTGGTGGTTAACTTTAATGATAAGAGACAAAGTCAAAAAGGCGCGCATGGCCAACGGATATACTCAGGAGGAAATGGCTGTCATTTTCGGTGTTGACCGCTCCACTTACACATATTATGAAACCGGGAA
>OMRJ01000141.1 GCA_900313475.1 uncultured Eubacteriales bacterium
ACGATGAACACGGGCGATGACTCGGTGTACATCTTCTCGTCTTACCGCGATCCGCGCGGCGGAGAGTGGTGGTCGTCCGACGAGCCTCAGCCGTCCGAAAACATTGAGATCGACAACAATCACCTCGTTTCGCACAAGTGTAAAGCGTTTGCCTTTATTCCGTGGGGCATCGATTGCCCCGACCTTGAAAAGGTCGAAATATCGAATGTTTACGTCCACGACAATTATATCCAGACAATGGGCGTTTGGCTCTATAACCCCTACACGCAAAAAAACACCGACCCGCCGATAAAAAACGTGCGTTTTGAAAACAATAAGATCGATGCAATCGAAAAGAACTTTTTTGACACAAGAATAAGCGGATGCGTCGGATTCCGTTCCATGAAAGAAATTCACAACGGACGTTTTAACGACGGCAAAGCTTTTTGGCTGGAAAAGAAAAACTCGCATGCGGATTCCGTCGGAGTTTACCGTCCGCAGAACGACGGCGAAAAACCGTTCGGCTTTATTTCACACCTCGACTGCGGCGACGCCGCGATTTATCAGGGACTGTTCGTGCGCGCCGAGGATCTGTGCAATTTCACGGCTGACGTATGCACGGACGGCGCAAAATGCCGAATGTTTGTACGCAGTGCCGAAACCGGCGAGCTTATTGCGCACCGCGATTTCGACAACAGCGATATACTTTGTTTACAGCTTGTATTTAACGTGCCGGTGAGCGGCAATTACAATATCGGAATCGAGCGTGGAGACGCCTCAACGGGCGAAGCCCGCATTTACTATGCCGGTGTTTTCGGCGGTGATGCCGCGCCCGGCTACAAGCGCGTCGAAAATGTCGACAGCGGAGAGAAAATTATTTATTTCTACAATGATTTCAATTATTGAATCGACAATAAGGAGAAGGAAAAATGGCACAACTTAAAATGTACAGACTTTTTGACACCCCGATTCGCGAGTACACACTCCCGGAGGGCTACTCGTTTTCTCATTTTGTTCCCGGCGCCGACGTTCACGCATGGTGCGAATGCCTTCGCGGCGGCAACCTGATAGACTCCCGCACCGATGAGGAGGCTTACCGTGACGAGATAGTCAATTTCAAGGATATTGTCCCCGAAAACGACATATGGTTCCTCGATTACAACGGCGAGCACATCGGCACCGCAACATCGTTCGTACACAGCGCCGACAACACCGGCGACATGCACCAGGTCGGCATCAAAGACGGCTTCAAGGGAAAGGGACTTGCAAAATATTTAAGTTATATAGTCCTCAAAACATTGCGTGACAGAGGCGTAAAATACGTATCGCTTACGACAGGCGAAGGCCGCGTGCCGGCAGTCAAGAGCTATCTGTCCGCAGGTTTTTTACCCGTGGAATATGATGAGGGCATGGAGGAACGCTGGAAAAACGTGCTCAAAATGTTTGATATCGACAGCATTCGGATGCTCAACGAGGACGGTTCTTTCTACAAGGTTATAACAAAGGCAGAATAAGGTGACCGCCGCATTCTGCACAGCGCCAAAAGATGACCGAAAGCACACGAAAGCGGATTTTTCAACTAAACCTCCCGGCAAAAAGCCGATGAACATTATTAATCAAAAGCCGATGAACATTATCAATGATAATATTTAATTTATATACTTAAATTATTTCATAAAAGTAATCAAAGCATGGGTATTGACTTCCGCGCACGCCGAAACTATAATTTAGTGTATAATTCAGAGGCACAGACAGGAAGCGAACACTATGGAAATCAAAATCACGAAAAATCCCAATCCCGCACCGCCGCTTGACGAGACAAAGCTCGGTTTCGGAGTTAAATTCACCGACCACATGTTCATCATGGACTACACCGAGGGCAAGGGCTGGCACGATGCGAGAATAGTCCCCTACGGCGACATTTCGTTAAGCCCCGCCGCAACGGTATTCCACTACGGACTTGAAATTTTCGAGGGCATGAAGGCATACCGCACCCCCGACGGCTCAGTGCAGCTTTTCCGTCCGTGGGAAAACATAAAGAGAATGAACAATTCCGCTCTGCGTCTTACTCTCCCCACGTTAAACGAGGAGGACGCATTGCAGGCACTGACAACCTTTGTCAGGACAGACGAACGTTTTGTGCCGTCGGCAGAGGGCACATCGCTCTATATCCGTCCGTTTATGTTCGGATGCGAGCCGAATCTCGGTCTTCACAAGGTTAAAAACGTAAAATTTATGATAATCGCCTCACCCTCAGGCAGCTACTACGACGAGGGCATTGACCCCGTTTCCATCATGATAGAAACGGAGGACGTGCGCGCCGTAAGGGGCGGCACGGGCTACACGAAATGCGGCGGAAACTACGCCGCGGCAAACCGCGCAGGCGAAAAAGCCGAACAGCTCGGCTATACGCAGGTGCTGTGGCTCGACGGCGTTGAGCGCAAATACATCGAAGAAGTCGGCTCGATGAACGTTATGTTCAAGATAAACGGCAAAATAGTAACGCCGGACCTTATCGGCACGGTTCTCCCCGGAGTGACGAGAAAGTCAATAATTGAGATGCTCTCCTCCGAGGGATATGAGATCGAGGAACGCCGCATTTCCGTAGAAGAAGTTATTTCCGCGCTTGAAAACGGCACTCTCGAAGAAGCGTGGGGCTGCGGCACGGCTGCGGTCGTATCCCCTATCGGAAAGCTTGTATACAAAGGGCATGAATATGTTATCAACGGCGGCAAGACAGGCGCTCTCACATCGCATATTTACGACGAGCTTACAGGCATCCAGTGGGGGACAAAGCCCGACAGGTTCGGCTGGACGCTTAAAATCTGACTGTTAAAAAACGAAAACATGAAAAAACCGTGAGGCTTCGTTCGAAAAATGAAGTCCCGCGGTTTTTATCTTATTTACCGTATCTCATTTCGCTCTCACCGGAAATGCTTTGCGATTTTTGTCGTATAAAGCTTTTGCAGTCCGCATTTGCGGCAAAGAAGCATTCCGGCTACGGCACCGACAGCCGCCTGCAATATCTGATAGGGCAGCTTCACAAGCGCCGTCTGCGGATTGGCATAAACGAACGCGCGTCCTATTGAATATCCTGCCACCATTATCACCGCGCCTATCGTTACGCCGATTCCGGCTGCAAGCGCAGGATGCTTTTTGAGCACATAATGCGAGAAAACGGAGATGACCACCGCCTGCAGACCGTGAGTGACAAGCGACACGAACATCGGTGTGGGATAAAAGAAAAAGTCGCCGAGAAACGCACCTACACCTCCGACAAGAAACGCCGAAAGCGGATCGACGAGAATCGATGCCGTACAGATCAGCACGTCATTGAGATAGAGGTGACCGCCCGGAACGGGCACACCGAAAGAGCTTAAAGCTATGTTCATTCCCATAAGAACCGCAGTTGTACAAAGCCACAGCGTTGTCCCCGCTGCATTAGGTTTCTTCTGCATTTCATATTCCCCCTTGAATAATGTTAAAAACAGTGTATAATACTTATTGGTAATATAAAATAATCAAAAACGGAGAAAATATTATAACCAGATGAAATACACCGTCAACAAAAAAAACCGTCCGGTTTACCTGCAAATATACAAACATCTGCGGAACGACATTATCAACGAAAGCTTTCGATACAATTCAAAACTGCCGTCAAAGCGTCTGCTTGCCGAAGAAACGGGAGTAAGCACCGTTACAGTAGAGCACGCCTATGCGTTGCTGTGCGACGAGGGTTATGCGGAAGCAAGAGAACGAAGCGGTTATTTTGTAATATTCCGAAAAGCCGACGGATTTGCGGCATCCGAAGCAAAAACGGAGCCAAGCAGCCGACCTGCCGCTCGTATCAAAACGGATTACCCGGCATTTTCGGTATCAATATTGAGCAAAACCATGCGCAGAGTGCTCACCGACTATCGCGACGTAATACTTGACAAGCCGCCGAACACAGGCTGCGATGTGCTGCGCTCCGCGATCAAGCGCTACCTTGCGCGCAACCGAGGAATCGACATCAAAGAATCGCAGATAATTATCGGCTCGGGTGCCGAATACCTTTACCGTTTGCTCATCGAGCTGCTCGGCAGAGACAAAACCTATGCCGTTGAATCGCCGTCCTACGACAAGATCGAACAGATATATGCCGCATCGGGCGTAAGCTATGAACGGCTTCCGCTCTCCACCGACGGCATTGACAGCGACGCGCTGTCACACTCAAACGCCGATATTCTTCAAACCACACCGTACAGAAGCTTTCCGAGCGGTGTTACCGCATCGGCGACGAAACGCCATGAATACATCCGCTGGGCAAGCAAAGCCGACCGCATCATAATCGAATCGGACTACGGCTCGGAGTTTTCGGTGGCATCACAGCCGACCGAAACACTGTTTGCGCTCTCAAACAAAGAAAATATTATCTACATGAACACATTTTCTCGGACGATCTCACCGTCAATACGCATCGGTTATGCCGTGCTGCCCGAAAAACTGGCAGTTTTATTTAACAAAAAGCTCGGTTTTTACTCCTGCACCGTGCCGACCTTTGAACAGTATGTTCTGGCGGAGCTGATAAATAACGGCGACTTCGAACGCCACATCAACCGCGTACGCAGAAGCAAGAGAAAGGAACTCAACGGAAAATAGAGATATATTTCCGCAAAAAAAGAAGCCGCATCACCGCGACTTCTTTTTTTCTCCGTCACCGCAAATAAAACGTTTTATTTGCGACTCCCGAAATTTTATTGTTATGTATTCAGCCCTGCTTTGAAAGCGAGGCAACCGCGCGTGCAAGCTCAACGGCATTCCGGCGGTGCTCCCTGAGGCTCTCCTGTTCCGCAAGACGGATACGTTTTGCCTCCTCCTTTGCGTGTTCGATATCGTCTTCCCATCGACAGCAGTCGAAAAAGGCGTTAAGCTCGTTTTCGCGAACCTCCAAAAAGCCCGAACCGCACGCAGCCGTGTGTTTTTCGCCGTCGGCATCCGTGAGCACCACCACACCGACATCAACGGCAAGCACCATCGGCATATGATTTTTCATGATGCATATCTCACCGTCAAGTCCGCGGCACACAAACGACGCATACCCGCCCGACACAAACTGCATTTCGGGTGTAAAAATATTGACGTTATAAGTTTTATCGTCCGTTTTGACCGCCTCCCGTCCGTTTTACAGTCCGCCGGTTTTTACAGCGTTTTTGCCTTTTCAAGCGCCTCATCAAAGGTACCCACCATAAAGAACGCGTTTTCGGGGATATCGTCCGCTTCGCCGTCGACGATTTTGCGGAAGCCCTCGACTGTGTCCTCGACCTTTACGAAGCGTCCGTCCTGACCTGTAAACGCTTTTGCGACATGAGTGGGCTGCGAGAGGAATTTCTGCACTTTTCTCGCACGCATAACCGTGAGCCTGTCTTCAGCCGACAGCTCATCCATGCCGAGTATCGCGATAATGTCTTTAAGCTCCGAATAGCGCTGAAGGCACTCCGTGACGGCGGACGCAACCGCATAATGCTTTTCTCCGACAACTTCCGGACGAAGCATACGCGACGAGGATTCAAGCGGATCGACAGCGGGATATATACCCTGCTCCGCTATGGAACGCGAGAGTACCGTGGTGGCGTCAAGATGCGTAAATATCGTTGCGGGAGCGGGGTCGGTAAGGTCGTCGGCTGGAACATACACCGCCTGAACCGATGTTATCGAGCCTTTGTCGGTTGACGCTATACGCTCCTCCAATTCACCCAACTCCTGTGCAAGGGTCGGCTGATAGCCGACGGCTCCGGGCATACGCCCCAACAGAGCGCTGACTTCGTTGCCCGCCTGAACAAAACGGTAGATATTATCAATAAACAACAGCACATCCCGATGCTTTACGTCGCGCAGGTATTCCGCTTCGGTAAGGCCCGACATGGCAACTCTCATTCTCGAACCCGACGGCTCGTTCATCTGACCGAATGCCAGCACCGCCTTGTCGATAACACCGCTTTTTTCCATGTCATGAATAAGCTCATTTCCCTCGCGGCTTCTCTCACCTACGCCCGTGAACACAGAATAGCCGCCGTGCCCCGTTGCTATATTATGGATCATCTCCATAATAAGCACCGTTTTGCCGACGCCGGCGCCGCCGAACAAACCAATCTTGCTTCCCTTGGCATAAGGCACCAAAAGATCAATTACCTTAAGCCCGGTTTCAAGAAGCTTATCAACGGGGCGCTGCTCGTTGAGCGTGGGTGCCTTGCGGTGTATCGCCATGCGTCCGTCAGCTTTTATCTCTCCCTTGCCGTCAATGGGACGTCCGAGAACGTCGATTACTCTGCCGATAACACCGTCGCCGACGGGAACGGTTATTCCGCTGCCGTCGCCCGTAACAGCCGTGCCGCAGCGAAGACCCTCGGGAGCTTCAAGCGCAATGGCTCTCACCCGTCCGGATCCGAGGTGCGACGCAACCTCCATGTGCCTGCCGGTTGCGGCTTCGGTCAGAAGCGCGTTTATCGGCGGTTCGCTTCCTTCATTGAATCTGATGTCGACGATGGGTCCGGATATTTTGATTATTTTACCTGAATATACACTGTCCATTTCACTTTTCCTCCGCCG
Organism: uncultured Eubacteriales bacterium; assembly: GCA_900313475.1. Lineage (GTDB taxonomy): Bacteria > Bacillota > Clostridia > Oscillospirales > Acutalibacteraceae > RUG806. The sequence continues at coordinate 6,568 of OMRJ01000141.1, forward strand.
CATAGGATTTTGCCGCCGATATTTCGGTTATCTCATTCGTAATGCGAAGCTGACGCGATGCGTTAAGCTCCGCCTGAAGCTGTTTTATCATTTCGTCCGCATTGTCTGCCGCGGATTTCATCGCGGTTGTCCGCGCAGCGTTTTCGCAGGCTGCGGACTGCACGAGCATGTCGTATATCATCGCAGTGCAGTAATGCGGCACCATGTGTTCAAATACCGCCTCCGGGGACGGCTCGCAGATCATTTCCTCTGCGGGAAGTAACGGTCCGGCATCGGAAAAGTCCTCTCTCACGAGCGGCAGAAGACGTATACATACAGGCTCCTTTTCGCCGTGTGTATACGGTGTAAAAATAACGTACACCTCATTTATCCTGTCGGTAACGTATTCCTCTATAAGCATTTCGGACAGCTCCGCCGCAAGCTCAAGACTCGGGTGCATCGACGAACCGGGAAGCACCGCATCGGGGACAAGACCGCGCGCCGTAAGAATTTCCTTTCCCACAAGTCCGAAGCAGAACAGCTTCGCGTTCGCGTGCTTTTTCATCTCCTCCGCCGTGAGCGCCGCTACCGCGGAGTTATAGCCGCCGCAAAGTCCCTTGTCGCCCATGACGGACATAATAAGCGCCGTTCCCTTTGAATCGATATCAATAAAGCGCTGATGCATTCCCGCAAGATTCGACGCGCCGAGAACGCCCGCCATAGCCTCCCTAAGGCTCTGCATATAGCTGACGGCATACCCCATTCCGGGCATCAGCTTTTTGAGCCGTGACGCCGAAAGAAGATACATTGCATTGGTTATCTGCCGCGTCTGCTTAACGCTTGCAAGTCTTGCCTTGAGTTCACTTACACACGCGCTCATGACACCTTACCGTCCGTCGTGCTTTTTATCGTGTTTTCGAGCAGTTTGCGAACCTCCGCGGTCATATTGCCCGTTTCGTTCACCGATTTTTTTGCATCGGGCATTTTGTCGGCAAGCTCACTCAAAAGCTGCTTCACAGCCGCGGCAAAATCCTTTGACTTAACACCGTTAAAGTATTCGGCTTTGTATGCAATGAGCAGCGCCGTCTCGTCAAAAAGAGAATAAGGCTCGTTTCTGCCCTGCTTGAAAATGTTCACAAGCGTTTCGCCTCTGTCGAGCATGCGTTTTGTTGCGGGATCGACATCACTGCCGAAGCGCGCGAACACCGCCATTTCACGGTATTGCGACAGCTCTATTCTCAACGTGCCCGACACATCCTTCATCGCCTGATACTGCGCGGCTCTGCCTACACGCGACACTGACAGACCCGTGTTTACGGCGGGACGTACCCCCGAATGGAACAGATCGCTTTCGAGATAAATCTGACCGTCGGTGATGGAAATAACGTTCGTGGGGATATAAGCCGAGATGTCGCCCGCCGTCGTTTCGATTATCGGCAGCGCGGTTATGCTGCCGCCGCCCTTTTCATGTGAGAGGCATGCGCTGCGCTCCAAAAGACGCGAATGGAGATAGAAAATATCACCGGGGTACGCCTCACGTCCCGGCGGACGGAGAAGCAGCAGCGAAATCGTGCGGTATGCGACGGCATGCTTTGACAGATCGTCGTAAATTATGAGCACGTCTTTGCCCTGTTCTTCAAAGTACTCCGCAACGGAGCATGCGCAGTAGGGCGCAAGATACTGCATTGCGGGGCTGTCGGCGGCTGTCGCGGCAACAACAACGGTATATTTCATCGCGCCTGCTTTTGCAAGCGTATCAACAACGCCGCTTACGCTTGACGCCTTTTGACCTGTCGCGCAGTAGACGCAGATCATATCTTTATCTTTCTGATTTATTATGCTGTCGACGGCAATCGTCGTTTTGCCCGTCTGACGGTCGCCTATTATCAGCTCACGCTGACCGCGGCCTATCGGAATCATACTGTCAACAGCCAAAAGACCCGTCATCATCGGGGTATCAACGGGGCGTCTCTCAATAATTGCCGGTGCGGGACGCTCCGCAGGATAAAATTTTTCTGCATTTATCG
>OMRJ01000170.1 GCA_900313475.1 uncultured Eubacteriales bacterium
GAGTCATGACGATCTTATTAAAATTCTGCGCGATATAAAAAAAAGCGGGAAAAAAGTGTATGTTACCACCGCAACTCACGATTTTCACCACTACGAGGCGTATGTTCAAAAATACGGAGGAAGCGTCAGATACAGCAAAATGCCGTGGAGTGCGCCGTTTTTCGACAGGGATGCCGAAAATTACGCTGAAATTGTGGAGGAGGAGTTTGCCGCTCTGCCGCACAAGGATATCATGCCCGAGCTTGAGGATGTTTATTCTCAGGAGGAGCTGTGGAGGCTTTATTATGAGTTCGGCCCGTCGGATGCAGTTTCCGTTTGCGAGGACGCGCATGCTTACTGCGTTGCGCTTGACGACAAAACATGGTGTCTGATGCTTAATGACGATTTCAGAAACAACGAACAGGGCAACGCAAGCGCGACATATTCGCCGACATGCTTCCGCTGGATCGACGGAATAATCAAGGAGGCGCGCAAAAAGGGAATTTTCGTTTTTGCGTGTACGCATCACCCGCTTCTGCCGCCCGTGCCGGCTTATAAAATCGGTGCGGACTACAAGAATATGCGTGCCGCTTATGTCGGTCACATGCTTGCCGATATCGGCGTGGAGCTTGTTTTCTCCGGACATACGCATTTTTCCGATATAGGCTTTATGCGATCCGACAGGGGAGCACTGCTGTGCGATATTACAACGCCGTCCGTTCGTTTTTACCCGCCCGAATACCGTGTTGCCGACATTAACGGCGAAAACGGCGTTATTGACGTGCGCTCGGTTGCAGTGGATAAGCCGGAGGGCTTTGACATCGGCGGAAGGACGCTGAGAGAATATTTCCGCGACGCCTTTTATCATGAATATACCGTAAAAGTTGCCGCGCTCCCGTCCCCCGTCAACACAATCGTCGCAAATGCGAAGGTGAAACACTTATACCCGCTGTGCCGCAGTGCTTCGGGACTGACGAAATCGGAATATAACGAAATAAAAGACATGCGCATTTTCGATATTATAATCAATTTTGCGCTGAATATGCTCGGAGGCGACGGAGAATATACGCCCGATACGCCCGTGTATAAATTTTTAATGGGACTTTCCGCCGTGATTGACAGCATTGTTGAAACGCAGCCGTTTTACGATGTCCGCAAAAAATTGCTTAAGGGGTATACGGTGAGCGAGATAATCGAGCCGATGCTGTTCAATAATTTTGTTCCTGACAGAAACGCACACTTTAATTTCAGGACGGAACCGGAACGCAGATATCCCGCAGCCGCGTTCTCGTCGCAGTCCGGCGAAATCCTTATGGGGCTGCTGTGCGTGCTGATGATTCCGCTTTCAAGGCTTGCGCCGATTGCCGCCGTGATAGCGCTGCCCGCAGCAACGCTCATAAAAAAACACGGCAGAAAGAAAAATCCGGTTACGCCGGAAAGATATTAAAAAAACGGGACTGACGCATTTCGCGCCGGTCCCGAAAGATTATATGACCTGTTGATTATTCTTCGTCGTCGTCGATCTCGAAGATGCTGTTTCTGTCGAGCTTTGCACCGCATGCGGGGCAAACAAGATCCGCGTCGTCGTCGTCACAGAGTGATTCGTCGAAGAAGACCGTCTCGTGACAGTGGGGGCATTCAAACGAATAAACGCCTTCGTCCTCATCGTCGTCATAGTCATAGTCGCAGCCGTCGCAGCCGTCGCAGTCGTCGTCTTCGTATACCCAGTCTTCAAGAGCTGCAAGATCCTCATCAACGGCATCAATGTGCTCGGAGTTGTCGGATACGGTGAGGGCTATGTCCTCAAGCGCGTCGATAATAGCGGCAAAAAGCTTGCCCTCTTTGGAGTTCTTGTCGAGGTCAAGTCCGTCGGCAAGTCCTTTGATGTATGAAACTTTTTCGGTGACAGTCATGATGATATCCTCCTGTTTGTGAAATTATAAAAATACGGTCGTATGATAAAAGAACCCTACGACCGAATTTTCGCAAATTATGCTCTGCCGAGATATTCGCCCGTGCGGGTGTCAATCTGGATCATTTCGCCCTCGTCGATAAAGAGGGGAACTCTTACCTCCGCGCCTGTTTCAAGGGTAGCGGGCTTGAGAGTGTTGGTTGCGGTGTCGCCCTTGAAGCCCGGCTCGGTTTTTGTGACCTCAAGGTTGACAAACGTGGGAGGCTCTACTCCGAAAACGTTTCCTTTATATGAGAGGATGCGGCAGACCATGTTTTCTTTGACGAACTTGAAGTTGTCGGAGAGGTCGGCTGCGCTTACGGGAACCTGCTCATAGCTTTCGGGATCCATGAAGTAGTAGAGATCTCCGTCGTTATAGAGATATTCCATTTCGCGTCTGTCAATGTGAGCGGTGGGGAACTTGTCGGTGGGGCTGAAGGTTTTTTCGACCACAGAGCCTGCAATTACATTTCTGATCTTGGTGCGGACAAATGCCGCTCCTTTACCGGGCTTGACGTGCTGAAATTCGATTATCTGCCAAACGCCGCCCTCCATCTCAAAGGTTATGCCGTTTCTGAAATCGCCGGCTGAAACCATTAAAAACCAATCCTTTCTCTTTTACGGCTCTTTTCAACGCCGTGAAGCGTGAGCCGGAACAATAATTTTTTTCAGTGTAACACAACTATAATAATATATCGTGTGATTTTTTGCAAGAGCTTTACGCAATTTTTATAGTAAAAACAGCGTATTTTAAAATTTCACATTTTACCGGAGTACCGTAAGCTCTTTCGGACAGTCCGTAAGAATACTGCAGCCGTCGTCGGTGATGAGCGCCATATCCTCTATTCTGACGCCGAATTTGCCCGGAATATATATCCCCGGCTCAACGGTTACAACGTGTCCCGTTTTGAGAATGTGCTTTGAACGCGGCGAAAGTGTGGGTGCCTCGTGAATTTCAACGCCCACGCCGTGACCCGTGCCGTGTCCGAAGCAGCAGCCGTAACCCGCATTCGCTATAACGTCGCGCGCGGCTTTGTCCGCATCAAAGCCCGAAATGCCGTCATGAAGCGACTTAAGTCCCGCAAGCTGCGCTTCAAGCACGGTATCGTAGACCCGGCGCTGTTCATCGGTTATATCGCCGACGGCAACGGTTCTTGTCATATCGGAGTGATATCCGTCAACAAGCGCCCCGTAGTCCATCGTGACAAAATCCCCCGATTTTATTACATTGTCGCCCGGCACACCGTGCGGCATTGAGGTTTTTACGCCCGTTACGGCTATCGTTTCAAACGACAGACCGTCCGCGCCGTGTGACAGCATGAAATACTCAAGCTCCAAACGGACTTCATTCTCCGTTTTTCCGGGTTTTATGAATCCCAAAATGTGTTCGAATGCCTTTTCCGCAATTCTCTGCGCCTTTATTATCTTTTGAATTTCGTCATCCGTCTTTACGATTCGTATTTCTTCTATCGCCTTTGCGAGAGCGTCGGTAACACAGAATGAGATTCCGGGGAGCTTTTCGCACAGCTCCTCATATTGAGCAAGTGTGAGGCGGTCGTTTTCGAGCGCAACGGTCTTTATTCCTCTGTCCGCAAAAAATGCCGCAAGCTCTTTATAGAGTTCTTTTGAGTCGCGCACAAAATCGGCGCCTATCTTTTTCTCTGCGGCTTCGGTGTAGCGCGAATCCGTGTAAAACACGCTCTCTTTCGGCGTTACGAGCAGGCAGCCGTCACTGGCGGGAAATCCCGTGAAATAAAAACGGCTTACCTCCGAAAAAATAAGTGCTGCGTCTGCAAACGGCAAGATTGCCGAGCCGAGCTTTGTTACTCTGTCATTCATATTTTATCACCGTATCCTTTCAGTTTCAGGTAGTCATGCTCCTGTTTTCTTAAGATCTTGTATCTGATAAAAAACAAATATTCGGTGCGCTGCGGACGTACCCTAACCGAAATCGCCCCCGCATCGTTTGCACCCCTCATGTCGGTAAAAAGCTGATCGCCGATAAGGCACAGCTCTTGTACTTTGACACCGAGCATCTCCGCTCCGCGCACGATATTTTTAGTGTTCGGTTTTTTCGAGTTCGCGATATAAGGGAGTCCGCCGAGCTTTTTCGCTATGATTTTTGCCCTTAAATGATATGTGTTTGAAATTATTATAAGCGGAAAACCTGCTTTTGCGGTCGCCGCCACCCATTCTTTCGCGCCCGGAATGAGCGTCAGTACACTGTCGTAAGCCGTAGTGTTGTCTATGTCGAGCGCCACCGCCCGCGCGCCGATATTTTTCAGATCCTCGGGGGTGATGTCGGTCAATTTATCAAAAAAGAACTGCGGCGTGCAGTTGTTATCAAAGCTGCGGTCGATCATCGGTATTCTCCTGCCGTTGTTTTGTGTTAATATAAATTAAAGCAGGTCTTCGGTGAAAAAGACCTGCAATGAATTTACGCTTATTTGAATTTGCGTTTACGAGCAGCTTCGGACTTTTTCTTTCTCTTTACAGAGGGCTTCTCGTAATGCTCTCTTTTGCGTACTTCCTGGATAACGCCGTCACGAGATGTCTGACGCTTGAAGCGACGGAGTGCGCTGTCAAGAGATTCATTCTCTTTTACTTTAACCTGACTCATTATATATTCCCTCCCTCCGCTTTTGCGTGGGTTAATTCGTTTTAACACTCTGTGATTATACAACAGGTGCATTTTTATGTCAATATCTTTTTTTATCCTTTTTTTAAAAAGGCGCATATTTAGTAAAAGAATACAGAAAAACAATGAATAAACAACAAATTTAAATATAACATCTTTATTTTCTTCTTTACATATGGTAAAATCGAAACACAGTATAAAACATATATCTCGGAGGAAAAAATGAAAAAAATTATTTGTGCGCTTTTGAGTGCATGTCTGCTTTTGCCGTGCGCCGTTCCGTTCGTTTCCGCCGCGGAGCACGAAAAGAAGGACGCGACGAATGAAAACAAACAGCCGTCGGACGCACCGTCGACGGAGCTTGTCGAAGACGCCGACCCGTTTATAATCATAAGAGGAATGGACTTCGGCGGACTTATTAAGGACGCAGGCACCGAAAAAGAAGAAAACGTGTCGGTAAAGCTGACCTTCGGCGGCATTGTCGGTGCGCTCGGCAAAGCGGCAGCCGCTCTCATAAGAGGTGACGGCAGATACGCCGCTATAGAGATAATAACAGATTACGTATATTCAACAATGGCTGACTACGGCTGCGATAAAAACGGCGATTCCGCCGAAAATATTTCCGTCCCCGTTTACGATAAAAGTGTCGGAAATTATCCCGAGCTTTCATGTGAGGGCGGAAACGGTGAAGAAGCTCTTGCAAGAAGCGCCGCGAAGCGCTACGGCGCGGACAATGTCTATTTCTTTATCTACGACTGGCGTCTTGACCCCGCAGTGAACGCGGCAAAGCTCAATGATTTTATAAGCTTTGCTCTCGCGGAACACCCCGAAAGCGAAAAGGTCAATGCCGTGTGCTGTTCGATGGGCGGCATCGTGACGCTTGCATATCTTACCTATTACGGCAGCGACAAAATAAACTCGCTCGTGTCCGATTCATCGACGATGTACGGCACCGACGTGACGACGGAGCTGCTGACAGGTCAGGTGATGTTCGACGCTGCCGCAGCCGACAGATACCTTGCGCATATGGCGCCGTCGCTTTCTTGGCTTATTCACACTCTGACAAAAACGGGCGTTACGGAACGTGTCTGCAAATTTATAAATTCGTTTGCCGAAAAATATAAGAGCATGATTTATGACCGTGTGCTGCTGCCCGTCTACGGCACTATGCCCGCTGTATGGTCGCTTGTGTATGCCGATGAATACGAGGCGGCAAAGGAATATATTTTCGCGGGGAAAGAGGATGAATATGCCGCGCTTATCGCACGCAACGATAAATTCCAGCGCGAGGTAGTTTCAAACCGTGCCGAGACGCTTGTCGCTGCAATGGCAAACGGTATGAAATTTTCGGTAATAGCAAATTACAACACGCCTAATGTGTGCGCCTATAAGTCTGCCGGGCTTCAGGGCGACGGTACTCTCGAAACGGGGCCGATGTCGTTCGGCGCAACGGTCAGCGAGGTCGGTCACGAGCTTTCCGCCGAACAGTTCGCAGGGGCGGACGAGAAGTATGTGTCTGTCGATAAATGTATTAACGCCTCCACCGCAGAGTACCGCGACATGACGTGGTTCGTCAGGAACTGCCGCCATGTGGGATGCATATATCAGTCGGAATTTACGAACTTCATTTTTGCGCTTGTCGAGAGTGAGGTTCAGCCGACATGTGATAGTCTCGCCGGCTACACCCGCTTTATGATTTCGGATAAGGATGAAAATCTCTATCCGCTCACACTCGAAATGATAGATAAAATCGAAAACGGAGCGAACAGACGCCCTGTATGCTGATTTAAACGAAACGGAGACAATATGAGCACACCTCTTGCGGACAGGATACGTCCGCGTACACTTGACGATATAGCCGGGCAAAAGCACCTTTTCGGAGAGGGTGCTGCTCTGCGCGGAATAATCGAATCCGGGCATATTCCGAATCTGATATTTTACGGTCCCCCCGGCACGGGTAAAACGACCGTTGCGCGCATAATTGCCGCGTCGACAAACAAGCGACTGCATATTCTTAACGGCACCTCCGCATCGCTTTCCGATGTCAGGGATGTTATCAAAGAAATAAATACGGTCGCCGCGCCGAACGGACTTTTGCTGTATCTCGACGAAATACAGTACTTTAATAAAAAACAGCAGCAGTCGCTTTTGCAGTATATCGAGAACGGCGATATTACGCTTATCGCGTCCACCACCGAAAACCCGTATTTTTATATCTATTCGGCTGTGCTCTCGCGCAGCACGGTGTTTGAATTTAAAAGCGTGCCTGTTGACGAAGCGAAAAAAGGCATTTTCCGCGCGTTTATGCTTCTCGAGGACGAGTACAAAGAGGAATTTGACCTTGAAGACGGACTGCTCGACTGTATAGCGAACGTGTGCGGCGGAGACATGCGCAAGGCGCTTAATATTACGGAGCTTTGCGTGCTCGGTTCGCGTGTTCCGAAAAACGGAGAAAAACGCGCCGTCACCGTCGAAACCGCAAAAGAGGTCTGCGGGCGCTCGTCGATGCATTTTGACAGGGACGGCGACGAATACTACGATATGCTGTCATGTTTTCAAAAATCAATGCGCGGCTCGGATGCCGACGCAGCGGTTTATTATCTCGCACGTATTTTGGAGGCGGGCGATCTCGTTTCCGCATGCCGCCGCCTTATGGTGTGCGCCTCGGAGGACGTGGGGCTTGCGTATCCGATGATAATTCCCATCGTGAAATCCGCGTGCGATATCGCAATGCAGGTAGGTCTGCCCGAAGCGCGCATTCCGCTCGCCGACGCGGTGATACTCGTCGCAACCTCGCCGAAATCGAATTCGGCTTACAACGCGATAAACGACGCCGTCCGTGACATTAAGGCGGGACTTGCGGGTCCCGTGCCGCGTCATTTGCAAAATAAACACTTTGACGGCGCTGACAACGATACACCGGGGCAGTTTTATAAGTATCCGCACGATTTTCCCGACCGCTGGGTACGTCAGCAGTACCTGCCCGACGTTGTGAAGGACAAAATCTACTATACGCCCGGCGAAAACAAAACCGAGCAAGCCGCAAAGCAGTATTGGGACAAGATAAAGAAATAAGAATCGGCAGGTGTTTATAAGCAATAATTTGAAACGGGTGTACATTATCTGTACCGTGCCGGCGGTTATGACGGCGGGCTGTCTCCGTTGCTTGATTCCGACGGAAAAGTAATTGTAAAAAAATAATTTTCGGCGGCGCGGCTAGGCTGACGGGACTTGAACCCGTGTCGGTTGTGACCGGTCGGATTTAGCTCATGCCGCGTTAAAACCCTTGCAAATA
>OMRJ01000143.1 GCA_900313475.1 uncultured Eubacteriales bacterium
GACGCGAATTTCTGCGCAGATGTGCGCTCCCTGCGCGTTTGACGGGCAATACTCTTATCGGAACTATTAACACACTGATGACATATGAAGAATTTTGCGCACTGACAGGCTTACGGGAAGAAAATGACACTTGACCCGCCGCGCAAAAAAAGATATACTTATATTAGAAATTACGCAGGAGGACGGTAAAATGAAAAAGAAAAAATCGCTTGTAATATTGGCTTTTGTGCTTGCGGTAATTCTGATTCCCGTCGGCGCATTTGCCGTTAAAAATGCCGTTCAGCCCTCTGCGACGGGCGGCGGCTTCGTTCAAAAAACCGTCGACCGACTGAATCTGACCGTTGACAAGACGGAGTTCGTATTCAAAAGATCCGCAGATAATACCTACAACATTTCTTTCACATTCTCGGCAGAAAAGACCGAAGCGGATTTTTACGGCGTCATTAACTCACTTTCAATAGACAAAATAAGCAGCGAATATATTCTGTTTACCGCGGCGGACGGTTCTCCGCAATATGTGATAAACGATACCGTGCTCCCCGCCTCCGGCGGCAAGACTCAGCCGCTTTCATGGACTGTAGAGGTTCCGTGCAGCATACAGGGCACGGGCACGGTAAACGGCAGCATCCGGATAGAATACACCTCCGGAGTAACACAGCAATCCGCCGATTCTCACCTGCTTGAAATTCCTTTAACGGTCACGATAAAATGATTTTATCCGTAATGACTTAGGCTGACGGGACTCGAACCCGTCAGTCTAACAATAAAATCGACCGGACAGCCATTGTCGGCTGCCCGGTTTTTTCCGCTTCGTGACTGTCTTAGCGACAGCCCGATTTCTGTTTTTTTACTTGAGCCATTCCTTGCTGTCGTCCAGCCCCACAGCGGCGCGAAGTATCTTTCTCGCCTCGCTGACCCCGACACTGTCACCGCCTACTTTTCCCGCAAAGAGATAGACGCCGTTAAGATTTTCAAGGTTTACCGCCTGACGGAGCGCAAGACGCGCATCGGCTACATTTATTTCGCCGTTACCGTCGACGTCTCCCAAAACAGCGATTTCAACAGTCTTGTTGTCGAAAACGATCTTCATACCCGTTGCAAGCGGCATGTCACCATTTACGGCATTACCGCTCTTGTCAAGCAGCTTCGCGCCGTGCGCGGCACTGAGGACATCTGCGGCTTTAACATCTCCGACTGCTGCCAAAACGCTTACACCGTCAATAGTAACTGTTTTTGTATCGGCAATCACTTCTATAACAGGATCGGTCGGGGCGTCCGTAGGGGGTTCAACAGGATCGGTCGGTTTTTCGGTTGTCGGTTCCTCTGTGGGAGGATCGGTATCGGGCTTTGACAGAAGCTCAAAAGCAATACCGTTCTCCTTGGCGTACTTCTGCGCACACGAATCCGAGTAGCCGTAAACGACCAAATTACCGGCATATTTACTGAATACATCCTTGCCCATCTGCGTTACGCTGCTTGGAATAACGATCTTTTCCATATGGTCACATCCTCCGAAGGCACCGTCGCATATTATTTTTACGCCGGTCGGTACCGTCACGGTTTTCAACATGTCGTACATATCGCCATCCCCAAAATAACGACCAAATGCCATTTCTGCAATCAGTCTTGTGCCCTGTTTTATTTCAATTTCTCCCGATACATTCACTTTTGCATCTACGAGACAATCGCCGATATACAGAACATCTCCGTCCCAATTGCTCTCATTATTTGATAGTGCCGTATTATAAAACGCCTCAAATCCTATTTTCGTTACGCTTTTCGGAATTGAAACAGCAGCCAAACTTTTACAACCGGAAAATGCACTTTTTCCGATTTCCGTAAGACCTTCCAGAATTTTGACATTCAAAAGATTTTCACAATCATAGAAAGCATATCTTTCTATTGCGGTAACACTTTCGGGAACGACAAGCGACGTCAATGCGGAACACCCGTCAAATGAATGAGCCAGAATCACCTTTGTTCCGTCTTTAACTTTACATTCACCGGAAATGCTGTCTTTTGCTTTAATCAGAAAAGAACCGTAATAAAATACACCGTTTTCCCAATTTCCCTCATTGTTATAAAATCCGGAATTGTAAAATACATCCGATCCGATTTTTTCAATATTTCCGGATACAGGTATTGACGACAAGCCTGTGCAATCCTCAAATGCAGAATCACATATTGCAGTTACACTCTCCGGAATTGTAATTGATGTAAGATTTGTACAATCCTTAAAAGCAGATTCTCCTATCGTAGTTACACTGTCGGGAATAATATAACTGCCGGTCTTTCCTTCGGGACATTTAATCAATACTGTTTTTTCTTTGTTGAATAAAACTCCGTCAACCGTACTGAAATTTTTATTTGAGGACGAGATTTTTATTTCTTTAAGATTTGGGCAATTTGCAACAAAATCACCACCTTTAAAGTTTTCCGACAAATTTTCGGGAAGTTCAATAGTTTCGAGAGAGGCACAGTTACCAATATGATCAACGTATTCCATACCTGCCGGGAAGCGTATTGATGTAATCGCAGTGCCATCAAACGCACCCGAATATATTTCCGTTATGCTGTCGGGC
>OMRJ01000197.1 GCA_900313475.1 uncultured Eubacteriales bacterium
CAAAATCAAAGAAAGCTTTTTCATTTTACTCTGATTACTCCGAACGGTTTTTTTAGTTATGGAATAAATTATACAACAAACATTCCGTTTATTCAAGCGTTTTATTATTAACAATGTTTGTCGCTTTTTTTACGGCGCTAAAAAACAAAAGCGGGAACGCCCGAAGCGTACCCGCCGAAAGTGTGATTTTGTTATGCGCTTGAATATGCTCCGAGGTAAGCTTGATTCAGAACGGAAAAGCAGCTATGTTAAACAGAAAACACCTGCTTGTTCACAAGTTTATTTTGACTGATTACGGAGTATATTTTTTCGTTTTTTTGCGATTCGATTTTTTGCTGTTTTCGAAAGTATAATTTATGCGCCCGTGATGGTGGAGAGCACTGTGGAAGTGCCGGAGGAAGACAGAACATCAATAACACCCGTGACGAGCGAAGCAATGACGCTGCTGATGTCTGTAGCGCTGACACCGGTAAATATCGAGAGAATACCCGTTGCGATGTTGCCGAGTCCCTCAAGCGACTTTGTGTCGCCGGAGCGAACAGTGGCGATTACCGCGTTAAAAGCGTTGTTAATGGCTTCCGAGTCAAAGCCGAGATTAGCCAAAGTCTGAATTAAAGCCTGAAGCATTTTCACCACTCCTTATTTACACGTGAATTATATCATTGTTTTTTCGGCTTATTGTTCCGCTGTAGAAAATATCAATAAAAATATTACGAAAATATTGACAAACCGTAAAAATTCATATGAAATCACCCGTTATTGTCGGTTTCTTCTGCCTCAGATACATTCATAGCTGTTATCTCATCCGGTTTTTCCGATTCGTTTTCGCCGCCGTCGCTGGGAGCGGAACCGCTCTGCCCGTCAGATGATGCCGCCGAAATATCTTTCTTTGTCTTAAAAATATGAATTATTCCCTCATCGTTAAGCTGTTTTATTACGATGACGGAAAACGGGAGAATAAAAAATCCGAGAATTCCGAGCGTTTTTGTGCCGATATACATAGCGGTTATCGTCACTATCGGAGAAAGCCCCGCCTGTCCCGCGACAAGCTTCGGTTCGATGATCTGACGGACAACAAGAATTATCGCGTAAATTACGAGCAGTCCGATACCCATTGACACGGAGCCGTTTATAAAGCTGTAGATTGCCCACGGAATCAGCACCGTGCCTGTGCCGAGGACGGGCACGATGTCTATAATTGCTATCACGAGAGCGATCATGAAAATGTACGACGAATCGTAGATTTTCATGAATTTCAGCGTGTAGAGTCCTATGCAAAGCTCCGTTGTGGTTATAAGCACGATGAGCGAATAAGCTTTCAGCATTTTGCGCAGTGAGCCGAAGACGACCGATTTTGTGTTGAATATTTTGCGGCGGACGTCGGGGGATACCTGACGCAGAATAAAATCGCGTATTTTTTCGTAGTCCGCACAGATAAACACGGTTGCAATTATCGTGATGAGTATGCTTATGAGTACCGACGGAAGCTGACCGACCGTCTTTTTGATAACTCCGCCGCCCTTTGAGAGGAGGCTTGACCAGTTAATGCCGATGGAATCGAGCGAAAAATCCGAAAAGCCGTTTTCCGTGAGATTGTCAAAGAATGCGGTGATGCTCTGCGTCGCAGCCGTGCGAAGCGAATCCGGAAGAAATCCGACAGCGTTCACGGCATAGGTTTTCAGAGTTTCGCATATCCCCGATATATTGTGGAATTTCAGCTTTATAAATTCGATAAAGCCTTTTACCTGCTCCGCAATTTCCATGCCGAGCAGCATTATAAGCGTTACGATAACGCCGAGAATAAGTATCACGAACAGTGCGCTGACCGGCGAACGCGGTATTTTCAGCTTTTTGTTGACAAACGTTATCGGACGGTGAAGCAGCATTGCGAAAATAAATGCGAAAATAAACGGCATCAGTATTCCCGCAAAGGTTCTGAATACGAGATAAAACGCCGCCATAATCATGATGACATATACGACATTAATTATCGCAGACAGTCTTTTTTGCGTTGTTGAACTTAATTCGTTCATTGCTTTAAGGCTCCTTTTTTCCGAAGTGGTTACATCTCTATTTTACACGTATTTGATAAATTATACAATACCGTAAGATCTTAAAATATCTTTAATTCTTAAATTTTTTTGCATTTTGTTTAAAAAGAAGGGGAACGATCTCCCCGAAGTCATTGCCGCCGGAAAAAAACTGTTGACATATACCGTGCCTCTGTTATATAATGGGGAACTGTAGAAATAGGGGCATTGCGCCTTTTTTTCGGGACGCGGCATGTTTTCTCTGTGCTTTTGCCGCAACAAAGATAAAATGAAATGGAGGGGTAACCGATGAAAAGAACTTACCAGCCCAAAAAGCGTCAGCGCAAGATGGAGCACGGCTTCCGTAAGAGAATGTCTGACCGTAACGGACGCAAGGTTCTCGCCCGCCGCAGAGCAAAGGGCAGAAAGATGCTCACTTACTGATTACCGATCCGAAAGGACAGGGTGAAAATTGACCCATACCGTAACGCTTAAAAACAATTGCGATTTCCGCCGTGCCTACGGCAGAGGAAAGGTGTACACAAATCCTGCGCTGGTAACTTACATAGTCAGAAACCGCGCGGGAATTTGTCGTATGGGCATCACCACAGGCAAAAAGATCGGCAATGCGGTTCAGCGCAACCGAGCCCGCAGAGTCATCAGGGCGGCGGCAGAGATGCTGCCCGTGACAAAGGGAGGGTATGACATCGTGTTTGTTGCTCGAACAAAAACGGTGTACCGAAAAAGCACCGACATTTATGCGGTGATGAAAAAGCAGCTTGCTTCGGCAGGTGTTATTGATGCGTAAAGCGGCTCTCAAAATGATAGAATTCTATATGCGGCGCATATCCCCTCTTTTTCCCGCGCGCTGCAGATATTATCCAACCTGCTCGCAATACACCCACGAGGCCGTCGAGAGATACGGTTTTATTATCGGAGCTCTGCTCGGCGTTTTAAGATTGCTGCGATGCAATCCGCTTTGGCCCGGAGGACTTGATCCCGTCCCCGATTTTAAGCGGATAGATTACCTGAAAAAGAAAAAAAACCACGAAGATCCCGGAGGTTCCAAATGACGATATTGAGAGATTTTTTGGCTGTCCCGTTCGGGTGGGCACTCGGCGTATTTTATAACTTGACCGGAAACTATCTGCTTTCGCTCGTCATAATAACGCTTGTGTTGAAGCTTTTGCTTCTCCCGCTCGGAATCAAACAGCAAAAGGGCGCAGCCAAACAGATGCGGCTTCAGGCAAAGGTCAACAAGATAAGAGCCAAATATGCCGGAGCCGGCAGAGAGGGTCAGATGAAGATCTCCGAGGAAACGCAGGAGCTTTACAGACGCG
This sequence comes from uncultured Eubacteriales bacterium, assembly GCA_900313475.1. GTDB lineage: Bacteria > Bacillota > Clostridia > Oscillospirales > Acutalibacteraceae > RUG806. Next base: position 3,371 of record OMRJ01000197.1, read on the forward strand.
AGGGCTTCAATCCCGCAAGCGCGGGCTGTGCCCCCATGATTCTTCAGCTCGTTGTTATGATGGGGCTTTACGGCGCCATCTATTCGCCCATTTCAAAGGTGCTCATGTTTAAGGACGCGGTTATTGAGGAGCTTACGAGGGTGTATCTCGCTCTGCCCGGTCTTCCCGAAAACGCCGCCAAGGACACCTACAGAATGGAGCTTAACATTCTTAACCGTTTCAGCGACATTATCCCCAATCTCGACACTTCTGTCGTGTCACAGGAGACAGTTGAAAAAATTCAGAGTTTTATCAGCCATTTTACAATTTTCGGCGTTAATCTTACCGAGCTGCCGAAAAACTTTAAGGGCAGAGACGATGCCGCAGCTCTCATCCTCATTCCCGTTCTGGCGGGTGTGTCGGCTATGCTTACCGCTGTCTACAGCTATGTAAAACAGCGCAAGACAAACCCCGAAACCGCAAAGAATCCCGCTATGGGCTGCATGATGCTGTTTTCCCCCGCATTGAGCGTTTATTTTGCATACTCGCTTCCCGCAGGCGTAGGATTTTACTGGATCATCTCCAATATTCTCGCGTTTATTCAGACTATAGCTCTTGCAGTTGCGATAAAACCCGAAAAGGTGATCGCAGGGCAGATGATAGATGAAACCGTTGAACGGCGTTCAAGAGAGGCAAGCATTAAAAAACGAGTTGCCTTTTCAAAAGAAAAGAAAGAATAAAAGCGAAACGGTTAACCAAAAGAAAGGACTTTCGCAATGATAATCGAAAAAATCGGCACCGGTGCCACTATCGAAGAAGCATTTGAAGATGCGAAAACGCTTCTTGCGGCTCCCGAAGACGCAGAGCTGCATCAGGATATTCTCGAATATCCCAAAAAGAGGCTTTTCAGCAGAGTACCGGCTAAAATAAAAGTATGGTATGAAATTCCCGACGCTCCCGCGCCCAAAGAGGTTCAGTTTGCTTCCGCACCCAAGGCGGAGGTCAAAAAGGCTGCTCCCGTTGTGAAAAAGAGCGCGCCTGCCGCAAAGAAGCCCGCGGTCTCCGAGCGAAAAGCCGCACCCGCTGCGGAGAAATCCGCTCCCGCCGCAAAATCCGCTCCCGCGGAAAAAGACGACGCTGAGACAGACGCTCCCGCAACAGAGACGCGTGTCCCGTTTGAAATCGGAGAAAACGATAACACCGCAAAGCTTCTCAGACTTATTATTACCGGAATGAACATTGAAAATTGTGAGATTTCCGGCGAAAAGGTTGAGGAAACAGGCGAAATTATCTACAATATATCGTGCGGTGACGCCGACGGTGCTCTTATAGGCAGACGCGGTGAAACGCTCGATTCTATTCAGTATATTCTCCGTCTTGCCGTTAACAGAGGTCTTGACGACGACAAGCACCGCAAGGTTTCCGTAAATGTCGGTAACTATCGCGAAAAGAGAAACGATAATCTTCGCGCACTTGCCGCAAAAAATGCGCGTCAGGTGCTTAAATACGGCAGAAACGCTGTTCTTGAACCAATGAACCCCTATGAGAGAAGAATTATTCACACCGCAATTCAGGGTATTGAAGGTGTAACCTCTCACTCGGTAGGCTCCGACGGCAGCCGCAAGGTTGTTATTTCGCTCGAAGAAGGCGTACAACCCACGCATCCCTCACGCGGCGGCTACAACAACCGCGGCAGAGGCGGCTATAATAAGGGAGGCTACGGCAAGGGCGGCAGAGGAAACGGCAGAGGCGGTTATCAAAAGAGAGAACCGTATAAGCCCTCCGTTACGCGTGAGCCTCGCAAGGACACAGCCGGCAGCCTTTACGGCAGGATAGACATACCCTCAAAGACAGAGGAATAAAAAAATCGGCGTTCGTGAGGAAAACTCCTTTCGGGCGCTTTTTTCTGCGAAAAAACAGTTACGGGGCAACGGAAAATTTGTTTTGCCGTTTATCCGTTCTTCACATTTTCCCTGCATTTAAAACCGGGCTGTCGTGTTTAGATGCAGAAAGCGTTTCTTTGAGAAGCTTTACATATGATACGAGTTAAAAAAATAAAGACTATATTTACAAAGCTGCCGATTATTATGCAGCATGTGAAATATAGTCTTTTTGTAAATTTTGTTTTGCGCTAAATGCGGGAGCGTCTTTTTACCGTTTGAAACAGACGGTCGATCGGTTCAAAATACTGTCAGAAGCTCTTTATTATTTTAACGAGAGCGTTTGACATTATGTCGAGCGCTTTTACCGGGATATATTCGCGTATACCGTGGAAATTCATGCCTCCCGTAGGCAGGTTCGGACAGGGGAGTCCCTGCCATGAGAGCAGTGCTCCGTCGGTGCCGCCTCTTATCGGCAGGCATACAGGCTCAATGCCGCACTCGCGCAGCGCATTTTCGGCGCGTTCGATAAGGTGCATGTGCGGGAGTATTTTTTCTTTCATATTATAGTAGCTGTCTTTCAGTGACAGGACTGCGGTACCGCTGCCGTATTTGCAGTTGAGCTTATCGGTGAGTTCGGTTATAAAAGTCTTTTTTGCGGAAAACTTTGTCATGTCGTGGTCGCGGATTATAATGTGCAGACGGGCTTCGGTCATTGAAGCCGAAATGTCGCACACGTGATAAAAGCCCTCATAGCCATCTGTGTTTTCGGGGCGCTCATTTTCGGGAAGACTCATAACAAACTCACTTGCAATAAGCGCGGCGTTTTTCATTACGCCCTTTGCGGAACCGGGATGAACCCCCACGCCTTTGATGTTGATAACTGCATCGGCTGCATTGAAATTCTCATATTCTATTTCGTTTACGCGTCCGCCGTCAACGGTGTAGGCGAAGTCGCAGCCGAGTGAGTTGACGTCAAGTCCCTCGGCGCCGCGTCCTACCTCCTCGTCTGTCGTAAAAACAACCCTTATCTCGGTGTGGTCACTGCCGGACTTTATGAGTTTGTCGACTGCTGTCATAATTTCGGCAATACCCGCCTTGTCGTCTGCACCGAGAAGCGTTGTTCCGTCGGTCACCACAAGCTCCTCGCCGATATATTCCACGATTCCGGGGCACAGCTCCGGTGTCAGCGACACACTGTCGTTCAGCTTCATTTCGCCGCCGTTATACACCGCGATGCGCGGACGGACATTTTCGCCGGGAGCGTCGGGTGCGGTATCCATATGGGCGATAAGTCCGAGCACGGGCGCATTTTTAAGTCCTTTTGCGGGAAGTGTGGCTATAACGTTGCCGCAGCAGTCCGAGTGAACGTCCGTAAGTCCGAGTGAAATCAGCTCGTCCGACAGATATCTGCCGAGTGCATTCTGACGCTCCGTAGACGGAGATGTCTCGGATTCTTCGTCCGACGTCGTGTAAAAACCGACGTACTTTAAAAATCTTTCGAGAGCGTTCATAATTACTCAAGTCCTTTTTCGTCAAAATCAAAAACTGTCTGAAGTGCTATTTCAACCGTTTTTTCTATTGTTGAGGGGACGAGATTGTCTGCAGTGTCGAGACGGGTGTGATAATATCTTGCGGGAGCGGGATCCATTGCCACAAAGCTTGCCGCTTTGCAGCCCGCCTGCGAAGCCGCCGCCGCGTCGGTGGAGCCGAGCGGAATTGCGCCGAACGGAACATCCTTGCCGCATTTTGCCGCCGCATTCTTTACAAGATTGCATGCGTCAATGTCGTTTTTGACGAGTCCGTTTAGGTCTTTTGTGTATATCATCATATATTCTTCGTCACGGATGGTGTCAAATCCGACAAATACGGTTTCAACGCCGTCGTTGAGCAATTCGGGGTGAGCGGCAAAAAATGCCTTTGAGCCGCGCAGACCGCATTCCTCGCCGCCCGCGAGCATCGCGATGACTTCGGTGTTTTCAAATCGGATATCGTTGTCCGCAAGGAATTTCAGAACGGAGTTAGCAATATAGCAGCCCGAAAGATCGTCGCTTGCGCCGTCGACATGGCGGTTTTGATCGGTGAATTTGAAAAGTCCGGCAAAAGCGGGAACAAACGCAAGCTGACCGAGAGCAAGACCTTTTTTGAGTTTGCTGTTTTTCGACCTGAGCGAAACGGCGGTTGCGGCAATGTCATAGAATAGTCCCGCCACGGCATAGCCCGCCACGGTTACAACGCCCTTTGATCCGAGCTTATATGTATACGTCCATTCGGGCGCCGAATCGGTGTGTCCCGAAATGATTATGCGGCGCTTTGTTTCGCCCGATGCTTTTCTTACGGCTATAACGTTGCCCGACTGCTTCTTTTCGAAAAGAGGGTCGAGAGGCTGCTTGTAAAGCCCGAATTCGCCGACTACGCTTGCAAGCGCAGCGCCGAGCAGCGGTACCGAAGCGGCTGCCGCTTTGTTCTTTTTGAAAGCTCCCGCGAGGTTTGCGGCGGTGGATGCAAGCAGCATTCCGCCGGCAATGGGCACGAACGACATAAATGCCTTCGGGTGTGCGTCAAAAGTTTCGCGCGTTACGGAATCGGCGTAGTTCTTAAGCTGTTCGCCCATGTATTCCTGCGCTTTTTTCTCGCTTTCGCTTCCGCATTCGCGCGGACCGTATTCGCTGCATATGTGTGTTATGTTCTTTACGGAGTATTCCGCATAAGAACCGAGCTGTTCTTTGGCGTTTGCCAAAATGTTTCTGAAATCCATTTGTGTATATTCCTTTCCCTTAGAATATTGGTTTTTTTTGTGTCGATTTTTTTCTTCAGTTTTCGCGCGGACGCAGGTATTCCGCTCCGTACAATTCGCCGCACTCCGCGCATCTCCTGCGGCATACATTGAAGCCTTTGTCCGGTACTTCCTCGATCAGCACTTCTTCTCCCGGGGTGTGTCCCTTTGCTTCACCGAACGGAACGGTGTTCTCTTTATCGCAGTAATCGCATACATAAATGTATTTGCCGGCGGACGTGCAGGTCGGTTCGACCGTTGCCGCAAGGTGATACATATGCCCCTGTTTGTCGACGGGTATTTCTTTTTCCTCAAGAATTGCGCTGCACAAAACGCAGTACAGAACTTTCTTGCCTGCCGAAACGCATGTCGCGTGCTCTGTTACCGTCCAGTCCGTTGCCTTTGTGTGCGGAGTTTTCGGAATGACCGTAGTGTAGCCGTGCCCGCATTCGGCGCATGTACCTTTTCTGTAGCCTTCTTTAGAGCAGGTCGCAGCCATAATTTCTTCGGAGCCGATCGGGGTGTGGTCAAGCTTGGGAATCGTTACCCAAACAAGGTCGCGACAGGTGCTGCATGTATAATGGGCTTTTCCCTCATGCTCGCACGTTGCCGGCTCGTCGAGCACATATGTGCCCTCAGTGCGGACATGTTCCTTCTTCGGTGTGATTTCTTCATCAAGAAGCTTGCCGCAGCGGGTGCACACTTTTATTTGCCTGCCCTCCGTTTTGCATGATACCGTGCTCATGGGGCGCCATCTCGATTTTTTGTGTCCGAGGGCGGGAATTGTTTCGGGTTTTTCGTCCGATTTAACGCCGCACACGGTGCAAACTTTGATTCTTTCACCGTCTTCGGTGCAGGTGGCTTTCTTGAGGGTCACGGATCTGAAATTGTGATGTCCGACAGGTTCGATAGGAATCTCTTTTGTCGCGCCGCAGTTTTTGCACGTGAGGGTTGAATTGATCTTTTTCAGGCACGATTCCGTCACGCCCTCCCATTCGTGGGGTACGGTGGGTACTGTGACGGTATCCATAAGCTTATCGCAGAATTTGCAGCGGTATTCATATTCTCCCGTCTGTGTGCATGTGGCTTTCCTGACGATTTTACGCGCCCCCGCAACGTGTCCGGGGTTCGGCAGCACAGTGTATTCATAGATCTTTCCGCAGTGTGCGCAAAGGAACGCGCCTTTGCCGTTCCGGGCGCAGGTCGCTTCGGTGAGCGTCAGCACTTCTCCTTTTGAGTGCGTCGCACGGGATTCAAGTCCCACTGCGATGCGAAGTGCGTCGCGCGCGTCGTCAACACCTATTTTTCCGTCGGCATTGACGTCGTATGCTCCGATACCGTCGTCTTCAATTTCGTCAATACCGACAGCGGCACGAAGAATCTTTCTTGCGTCACCGACCGTAACGGCTCCGTCGCCGTCGGTATCGGCACAGACGCTGCAATAGCTGCTGCTCTCCGCTTCTTCATATTTATGCTCCGTTTGAGCCGCCGCGGCGGAAATGACCGCCGAAACGGTGAGAAGAAATGACAGAAGTGCGATTGTAATGATTTTTTTCATGGTTTCCTCCCGTTTTTTCAGCTTTCGTATTTTTGTGCCCACTCGGCAAAATCCTTTTCATTGTACGCAGGCGGAATCGCTTCCGCGGCACGGATGCGCCGTGCGCCTGTTTTTATCGCTGACAAAAGCGACGGCAGCAGCTCGTGCGCTTTCGGCAGCGCGGTTTTGAGCTTTGAGAGAACATAGCGCACCGTAACGCTTACGTCGCCGTCCGCCATTGCGATCTCCTTTTCCGTTATCAGCTTGCTTTCGAGAAAATAGTCGACGGTTTCGGGCGAAAAATGTGTTAAAAAGCTGCGCGCAGCGTCTATAATTACAAATTTATTTCCGAGCATCGTAAAATAACGGTACTGGTAGCTCCACAGGTTCTCCGTTGTAAAAACTCCGTCCTTTATCGACAGCACCGTGTTTGCAAGCAGCTTGCCCGCCTTCAGCGACAGCTCTATTCCGCTGCCCTTGAGCGGAACTGTCATGCCGGCACTGTCGCCGACCGCCGCATAGCCGTTGCAGACTATTTTCGGAAGCGTGGAGCGAATCGGAATAACTTCCGTCGTGCCGCCTCTCAAAAGCTCGTTTCCGATGAACGGATATTCTTCGCGGAAATCCTTGAGTGCGCTTTCGATCTCTCCATCGTCAAACGGCGAAAATTTACCGATCAGAATATCGACGCATTTGTCTTTTGTTATAACCCAGTCCATTCCGGGGCGCCCCATGTGATAAAAATGCACGGCATACGGAGGGTCAAGCATTGTATTATCCGTTTTGTCAAAAAACGCGCGGTGTATGCTTATCATGTCGTCCTCCGATATCTCGTTTATGATTCCGAGTCTTTCGGGCAGAGAACGGCGGACGGGAGAGTTGACGCCCGCGCCGTCTATGATGAGGTCGGCAAAAACGACTTTTTCCTTTTCACCGTCGGCGATGCGTATGCCGATAACATCATTGTCCGCAGTCACCGCGCCGCACACCGCAGCTCCGAAAACAAATTTAACACCGACCTTTTTTGCCTCGGCGATAAGATGACGCAGCAGCCCTTTTCTGTCAACATAGACAGCGGTGCCTTCCGGATCCTTTTCGGGTCCTATAAGCGTTACGGTTTTTGCGGGGTTCGTGAAGCTCATTTGAAGCGACGGTTCGCATATGTATTTCGGAGGATGGGGGATTCCGGCAAAATCAAAAGCCGTGAGGTCGACGGAATCCACCCAGTCGTGTCCCGCTTCTTCTTCCGTTTTCTTTTCATATACGGTTACGTCACAGCCGTTTCTTGCGAGATTTATTGCAGCGCTCAATGCTCCGTGGCCTGCTCCTGCCGCTATGATTTTTTTCATGATGTTGTCGTCTCCTCTCTGCCCTCCGGCGAGATGACTTTAACCTTTTGACCTTCCGTGAGAGGACGCTCCGCAGTGTCCGTCACCGTTTTGTATACCGTTTTTTCGTTTTTCTTCAATCCGCCTATTACCGCGGTGCAGCCGTTTGCCGAAAGCGACACGGTTACATATTTTTTAGCAAGTGTTTTTCCGAAACTGCTTACCGTCCAGACAAAAGCTCCGTTGCTGTCGCGGTAAATGCACTCGTTCGGCACAAAGGTGACGTCGTTGACTTCCGCGGTTATGATGCATACCGACAGCACCGTTCCGTCCGCTTCGTTCATAGGCGCGTCCGGCTTTACATATATAAAAATGTTTGACGCCGCAGAAAGTGTTTTGTCCGTGAGCGCCGATCCGACCGAGTCTGTCAAAGCCGTATCGGCACTTTCCTCCGCTATGTCCGTGACGTGCGCTTCATACACTTTGCCGTCGCTGTTTGTTATCATTGCGGTTTGCCCTGTTTTGATTCCGTTGAGATCATATGAGTTTTCGGGAATAACCGCATAAGTCGCTATCGGGTTTTTGCCTGTCGCCGCAGTAACTACCGCCGCCTGTGATTCGTATGTACTGCGTACCGCGCCTACCGTAACGGTGTACAGCTCTACCGTTGGACGCTTGGAATTTTCGACCGCCGTTTTGACCGCAAACACCGCAATTACCGCCGCCGCGATAACAGCCGCCGCCGTTATCATCCTGCGCCTGCGAAGCCGGCGCTTTTTAGCGGCATTGCCGCGGCGCCTTACCGTGCGTTGCTTTTTGAGCAGCTCCTCCTTTGTTGTCTGTTCCGTAAAAATAATACCGCGTCTGTCCTGAGGACGATCGGTTTTTCTTGCCTCCGGTTTGTCAAGAAGTCTGTCCGGTATGTCACTGTCGTTTACATTGAATACTCCCGATATGTCGGGAAGTCCGGAGCCGCTTTTTTTTTCATCCATTGCTCTCACCGCATTCCGTCTCGTTGTTCTGTTTCTTATTATAATACATAAATATGAAAATAGGAATAACATTTTAAAAAAAAACTGTTTCGTGGGAAGGAAAATATATGAAAAAAAGCTATAAATCGGTTCTGTTATTTTTTGTTTTGCTGTTTTCGCTGTCGGGTCTTGTCGGATGCACGCGGGATGAACGCATAAATGCCGCCGAATTTGAGCGCCGTCTGACAAAGTATGACGAGAGGTGCGCTTTTTTTGACGGTGAGGTCTTTTACCGCAAACCGACATATTATACATACTATTCTTTCGCGTGCGAACGCGATGTGCTTTTGACGGTCAGGCATGATAAATACGGGCGTGTCGACCGCGTGACGGTGACTGCCGACGCGGAATCGGCAGCCGATATCAACGGAGCTTTTGCGCTTGTCTGCAGTGCGGCGGCGTATGCGCTTTTGCCGTCGGACTGTGATATTGCGTCGGTCTTAAGCGCAGCCGGACTGTTTGATGTGTCTTCGGCAGATAATGCGGGTTTTTCGGAATTTACCGCCGGCAAAACATCTTTTTGGGTTTTTCGCGGCAGGGGATCGGTAACTTTTGCGGCGGACGTTAATAAAAAGCCGGAGAATTGAACAGCTTAAAACAATCAATAAATATTCGAATCCGAAAACACACACGCAATGTATACAAATAGTATTTTTAATATTTGTACAATATGACTGTATATTTGTGAAAAATGACGGGCAAACGCCGCCGTGATTACATACAAAAAATCGGATTTGTCTTGATTTTCGGCTGTGTTCAAATACATTTTTTTCGGTTTTTTATTCTTCATTTTCTTGACTTTCACCATATATATTGTTAAAATATTAGTTGTTGCGGATATGAATCCGTTATGCGGCACTCCCGGATGCGTGTCATTTTTTATTAAAAAATTTTTTCGGTGTTTTTTGCAGGTTTCCGTATGCGGCGGCGGAGATAAAATGCTTTGCGAAAACAGTCGCCCGATATTCCGAAAAAAATTTGAAAAAACTGTTGCAATTCCCGAACGGGTATGATATAGTATACGGGTGCCTGAACGCGTGGGCGTATTATGCCTTCGCGGACGCAGGCTGATATGCGATGATGCGGGAGGTGACTGCGCTCGGACGCAGATAATTTCCGCGGAGTATGTCCGATTTAAAACCGGGCGAAGTAAACCGCATGCAGGGTAAGTCTGTGCCTTAACCGGACTTGCCGAGTGCTGATGCGGCGAAAATTTTCTTCATTGCAGTCCGGAATATCTTGCGGGTTCCGGATTTAAAAAATGTGCGGCGCGAATAACCCGGCGCCGTGTGAAAATTTTCATTCAGACAGCCCGCCCAATCTACAAGGAGGCGTACCTAATGGCAGTTAAGGAAAAAATC
>OMRJ01000150.1 GCA_900313475.1 uncultured Eubacteriales bacterium
GCTCGGTCTTAAGGGCGTGCCGAAATCGGAGCTGCCCAAGTGGAGCTATCTGGCAAAGAACTGTTATCTGATGCTCCCGCTTGTTCTCCTTGTCTGGCTTGTTTCCTCGGGTGCAAAAACCATGGCATCCTCCGCCGCACTTTCCATCGGCGCCGCATTTGTCATCGGAACCGTTAACCTCATAATCGAAGAATGGCAGAACAGAAAAGCCGGAGAGGGCTTCGGCAGTGCACTCAAAAAAGGACTCATAAGAGGTCTTAACGCCGCTCTCGATGCTCTCGTTGCAGGCGGCAAGGGCGCTATCACCGTTGCGGTAGCATGCGCAATGGCAGGCATTATCGCCGGCTGCATCACCGTTACGGGACTTGCGAACCAGCTCATAGGCGCAATAGTAGGCGTTGCACAGAACGCTATCATAATCGGACTTGTTCTAACAATGGTTTGCTGCATCATCCTCGGAATGGGTGTACCCACTACGGCAAACTACTGCATCATGGCTGCCACATGCGCTCCGATTCTCATAAAGCTCGGTTTCCCCGTTGTTGCGGCTCACTTCTTTGTTTTCTATTTCGGCATTGTTGCGGATATCACTCCTCCCGTCGCTCTTGCCGCATACGCAGGCTCGGCTATAGCGAAGGCAAACCCGATGAAGACAGGTATAAACGCAACAAAACTCGCCATAGCGGCATTTATTGTGCCGTTTATATTCGCCTACAGCCCGAAAATGCTGTTTGAGGGAGACATCACTGCATACGACGTAATCTCAATATCACTTTCCGCCATCCTCGGTCTTTTCGGCGTGGCAATGGCGCTCAACGGTCATATGTTTACAAAGATAAACCCGCTGCTCCGCATTATCGCCGCAGCAGGCGGACTGTGCCTTATCTATCCCGGCGTTGTCACCGACCTAATCGGTCTGGGCACGGTAGGTGCGGTGTGTGTCATCCAGTTTTTCGTTGCGAAATCACATAAAGACGGAACCCCCGACAAACCGGCGCAACGGAAAAAGGTAAATAAAGCAAAAACGGCTTAACCGCGGCATCAACTCCGTGTTTCTGTACAAATGCAGGAATACGGAGTTTTCTTTTTTCGTACGATGTTTTTATTTTTATTGTTATAAAATATAGACAATTCCGGTCCGCGGTGATATAATATTATAATGTATATTTATGTAATCAAACCGCAAATACATTATAACGGAGATGAACCGCATAATGACAGACCTTAAGAATCTTTGTTTTTCATGTATGAACGACACGGGCGGCAGCGAAATCTGTCCTCACTGCGGCAACAGCGGAATCCCGGAAAGCATTTCATATCTTGCACTCATACCGGGAACAATGCTTGCCGAGCGTTACTACATAGGCAAATGCACCCGCGCAAACAGCGAGGGGTTCACATATATAGCTTTCGACACACAAACCGACGACCGATGTACCGTGCGGGAGTTCTTCCCCGCAGAGCTTGCAGAGAGAAAATCCGACGGAATAACGGTTGCGGTAAAAACGGACGCGGACGCGCTTTTTGCAGATTGCAGAGCGTCGTTCGGCGAGCTTTGGAATAAGCTGATGCGTCTTCGCGGACTCACCGCTCTCGTGTCGGTATATGACCTTTTTTCGGCAAACCTCACGTCATACGCCGTATATCATGATATTGAGAGCCTCACTCTGCGCGATTATCTTCTCGACAACGGTCAGGGCTACATCTCGTGGGATCAGGCGCGTATTCTGTTTATGCCCGTGCTGTCCACACTCGGCACACTGCACACATCGGGAGTTATCCACAGAAACCTCAATCCCTCATCGTTCTTCTTTTCGGAGGACGGGAAGCTTAAAATAACCGACTACGTAATTCCGCAGGCGGCAAGCTCCTACGGCGAGCTTGACAGCGTCCTCACGGACGGCTACGCCCCCATAGAGCTTTACCGGGAAGACGATCCAGTCGGCTCATGGACTGACATCTATTCGTTCTCGGCTGTAATTTACCGCACGCTGATAGGCACAACGCCCATCCCCGCACCGGTGAGAGCACAAAACGACCAAATGATGATACCGGCAAAATTTGCGGAAATTCTCCCGCCGCATATAATAAACGCAATAATAAACGGAATGCAGATAGACCCCACCGACAGAACGCGCAACGCGGAGCAGCTCCGCAGCAATCTGTCGGCTTCTCCCAGAGCGGTGAGCGCAAGCGCACATGTTTTTCCGCATTCGGACAATGCTCCCGTTCAACCTGCAAGACCGGGTGCGGCAAATGTTCGCACGCCGATAGTTACCCAGCCTCGCGAACCCGAAAAACCCAAAAACGAGTCGAAAAGCGGCGGTCAGCTGAACTATGAACAGTTCCAAAAGCAGGAAAAGAACAGAAAAACACTCAAAGCAATTCTTGTCGCGGTTATCGTTACTCTGTTTATCGGCGTTGCGCTCATAGTGAGCGCCCTTTTCGGGATGAACGGCGGCAGTCACGGAGGAAGCGACGCGACGACACAGAGCGAAAACACCGTCGTTGTCCAGTCTTTTTTAGGCAGACAGTACAACGATGTCGTCAAAGAAAACGAGGTCACGGGCAACTTTATTATCAAAAAGGTCGAGCAAAGCAATGATGCCGTTCCGTCGGGTCAGATAATCGGTCAGGATATCCCGGCCAATTCATCGGTGGCAAAAGGCACAACGATAACGTTTACCGTGAGCGGCGGTCCGCAGGTATTCCCGGTGCCCGATGTTTCGGGGAAGACATACGAGCAGGCACTTGCAACGCTCTCGGCGAAGGGACTCAAGTGCGAATCCGCAAAAAAGTATAACGACGGCACGCATCCCGCAAACACCGTTGCAGAAACCGTTCCCCCCGCGGGGCAGGGCGTAAAAAGCGGAGACAAGGTTACGATTGTCGTTTATTCCGACCCGCAGGCAACCGAAACGGACGCAATTCTCACACCCGATGTTCCCTCGTCGCTGAACGGCGAAAATACAACGGTCAGCGATATTCTCTCAATCTTCCGTTAAACTTTTTTACAATGAAATAAACACAAAGGCGGTGACTTTTTTGCTGAAGAAGTATTTTAATCAGCTTAAAGAAGACGTTAAATGCATCCGCGAACGCGACCCCGCCGCAACATCGGATATTGAAGTGCTGCTCCTGTATCCGGGACTGAAGGCGGTACGCGCTTACCGAAAAGCTCACTGGTTTTATGAGCACGACATGCACTTTGCCGCACGGTATATTTCACAACGCGCGGCACGCAAAACTAACATTGAGATACACCCCGGAGCAAAAATCGGCAAACGCTTTTTTATAGACCACGGCACAGGCGTTGTTATCGGTGAAACCGCCGAAATAGGCGACGATGTTACCATATATCAGGGCGTGACGCTCGGCGGAACGGGAAAGGACGTAGGCAAACGCCACCCCACGGTCGGGAACGGCGTCATGATAGGCGCAGGCGCAAAGGTGCTCGGGCCCTTTAAGATAGGCGATAACACCAATATCGCGGCGGGCAGCGTTGTTCTGCACGAGATCCCGGATAATTCCACGGCGGTCGGCACCCCTGCCCGGGTCATTAAAAGAGACGGCAAGCGGATAGACAATCTCGACCAGATAAACATCCCCGATCCCGTCCA
>OMRJ01000269.1 GCA_900313475.1 uncultured Eubacteriales bacterium
ACGGCGCAGGAAAGCGGCATTGCGCTGCTTTCAACCGAAAAAAGGATGTTCGAAGCGTGCGGAATACTCTACACAAACGGACTCTGCGGTGCAAAGACATGAGTGAATGCTTAAAATTCCATTTCGATGTGGACGGCGAAAATTTCGTATCTGCCGGACAAGCCTCCGTTCAGGTAAAAAAGAATCTCCGTCAGCTCGGACTTCCTCCCGAAATCATCCGTCAGCTCTCTATCGCGATGTATGAGGGTGAAATAAATATGGTGATTCACGCGGGCGGCGGCGAAGCCGACGTAACCGTGTATGAGGACAGAATCGAAATAGTTCTTACAGACCACGGTCCCGGCATTGCCGATATATCGCTTGCCATGCAGGAGGGATATTCCACAGCCACCGAAAGCGTCAGGGCACTGGGCTTCGGCGCGGGCATGGGACTGCCCAATATGAAGCGTTACACGGACGAAATGGCAATTGATTCCGTCGTCGGCAAAGGCACGGTCATTACCATGTGCGTGTATCTGAACAAACAATAAGGTGATGCTTTGAATTCCTACAGACACTCGGTCGTTCTCGATGTCGACAAGTGCACCGGCTGCACCACGTGTGCGCGGCACTGTCCAACCGAAGCGATCCGAATAATCGACAATCATGCCGAGATAAACACCGAGCGTTGTATTGACTGCGGCGAATGTATCAGGGTGTGTCCGCACAAAGCAAAAAAAGCGATGTGCAGCAAGCTTGAGCACTATATGCATTACAAGTGGAAGATAGCGCTTCCGGCACCCGCTCTTTTCGGTCAGTTCAACGGGCTTGACGATGTTGACGACGTGCTGCAGGGGCTTCTCGACATCGGCTTTGACGATGTTTACGAGGTCGCGAAGGCAGCAGAGCTTGTCTCGGCATACACCCGTATTTACCTTAAGGCGGAGGGCATCAAAAAGCCTGTCATCAGTTCCGCCTGCCCCGTAATTTCACGCCTTATATCTTTACGTTTTCCGTATCTTAAAGATAATATTCTGCCGATTCTCCCTCCGATGGAGATTGCCGCAATTGAAGCGCGGGCAAAGGCGAAAAAAGAACATCCCGAATTTACGGACGAGGATATCGGCATATTTTTTATTTCACCGTGCGCCGCAAAGGTTAGCTACATTCGAAACGGCTACGGCTATTATCAGAGCAACATTGACGTTGTTGTGTCGCTCTCCGATATATATTTTATGCTTATAGGCGCAATGAAGCGCGGAAAAACCCCGTCGGTTTCGTCCGAGGCGGGAATGATAGGCATAGGCTGGGCGTCGACCGGCGGCGAGGCGTCCGCAATTCTCAACGACAGCTATCTCTCCGCCGACGGTATCGAAAACTGCATACAGGTTTTGGATTCAATTGAAAACGGCAATATCCCGCATCTTGAATTTGTCGAACTTTGCGCCTGCATCGGCGGGTGTGTCGGCGGCGTGATGACGATTGAAAATCCGTTTATTGCAAAAACGCGCCTTCTTACGGTGCGCAGATATATGCCGGTTTCGAAAAATTTTCTCTCTCCTGCCGATTCCTTTATTCCCGACGGATATCTCACCGATTCGCTGCCCTCATACACTCCCATTTCTCGCCTGAGTGAGTCGATGAGCGAATCAATGAGAATGATGGCGAGTATTCAGCAGCTCCGCGAAACGCTCCCGGGTATCGACTGCGGCGCGTGCGGAAGCCCGACATGCCGCGCTTTTGCGGAGGACGTTGTAAAAGGGCTTGCGGGAGAAGCGAGAAAATGCGTCGTTCTTGAACAGCGCAAGCTTCAGAAAAAGGAGGAGTCCGGCGATGACTGTCGGTGAACTTTCAAAAAAATGCGGCTTTGTCACCGTTTGCATGCCCGAACCCGACAGAGAAGTGAGCGGCTGCTATATCGGCGATCTTTTAAGCTGGGTTATGGGGCGCGCGCAGTCCGGAAACGCGTGGATAACGATAATGAGCAATGTTAATATTGCGGCTGTGGCTTCTCTTACGGACGTTGCGGTTATCATCCTTGCAGAGGGAGTTATTCTTGACGAAAGCGTGGTTGCCGTTGCGTCGCAAAAAGGGATTAACATTGTTTCGAGCGACGTCCCCGCCTTTGAGACGGCAATGAAGCTCGGCGGCTGCGTATGAAAAAATACTATTACGATTTTCATATTCACTCCTGTCTTTCCCCTTGCGCGGACGACGACATGACCCCGAACAATATTGCCGGAACGGCGGTGCTCGCGGGACTTGAAGCCGTTGCTCTTACGGATCACAATTCCTCCAAAAACTGCCCCGCATTTTTTGAGGCGGCAAAGAAGTACGGACTCATTCCGATTGCCGGAATGGAGCTTACCACCGCGGAGGATATCCACATTGTGTGTCTGTTTCCCGAACTTGACGGCGCGATGAAATTTGATGCGTATGTGTCGAAGTATCGCATGAAGATTCCGAACAGAACCGACATTTTCGGCGAACAGCTTATTATGAACGGCGAAGACGAAATAATCGGCAGAGAAGATTATTTTCTCCCGGCTGCGTCGGAGATTACGGTCGATGACGCGCCGAATATCGTTTCGCTGTTCGGCGGAATATGCTATCCCGCGCATGTTGACAGGGAGGCGAACGGCATTATCGCCACTCTCGGAACCTTCCCCGAAAACACGGGCTTTCGCAATGCGGAGTTTTACGATCACGGCAAAGAGGAAGAATATCTCAGAAAGTATTCCGCGCTTGCCGAAAAACGTCTTTTGGTATCGAGCGACGCTCACAACCTCTGGAATATCCGTGATAAAAGCGCATTTCTGGAGATCGACGACGAACCGTATTCGTCCGACAGAGTGCGCAGACAAATACTTCGTTTGCTCGGAGCTGAAATATGAAAGAATTATCACTTAACATTCTCGATATCTCGATGAATTCCGTCAAGGCGCGTGCCGGCACCGTAAGCGTCACGCTCACCGAAACGGACGAAACGCTTGAGATAAAAATAGCGGACGACGGCTGCGGCATGAAAAAGGAGCTGCTCGAAAGCGTAACGGATCCTTTTACCACCACCCGCACCACACGCAAGGTCGGACTCGGCATTCCGTTTTTTAAGATGGAGGCGGAGCAGACAGGCGGTTTTCTTACGGTAACATCAAAGCATGAAAGCGAATTCCCCGAATCGCACGGCACGGTAACAACGGCGCTGTTTTACAAAAATCATCTTGATTTTACGCCTCTCGGCGATATTGTTTCTACGGTTGTGACGCTTATTCAAGGCTCACCCGACATCAGGTGGATTTTTGTGCATAAAACGCCGCGCGGAGAGATCTCTCTGGATACCGATGAACTCAAAGCCGTTCTCGGCGATGTACCGCTTTCCGCTCCCGACGTGCTTGTATGGATAGGTGAAAACCTGAAGGAGCAGTACGAAACTGTCGGGTACAATTAAAAAACATATAAAAGCGAAAGGAATAAAAGTCATGAAGTCATTGGCAGAACTTGCAGCTATCAGAGAAAAAATGCAGAACAAGGTAGTGCTTCGCGAGGGCGGCAGCGACATAAGAGTCGTTGTCGGCATGGCGACCTGCGGCATCGCGGCGGGCGCAAGACCGGTTCTCAACACGTTTGTCGAGGAGGTAGCAAAAGCCGGTCTTTCCGATAAGATAACAGTCACGCAGACAGGCTGCATCGGCATATGTCAGTTTGAACCCGTAGTTGAAATCTATGAATCGGGCAAGGACAAGGTAACATACGTTAAAATGACTCCCGAAAAAGCTAAGGAAGTCGTAGAAAAGCATCTCAAGGGCGGACAGGTCATTGAGGACTATGTAATTAAAAACATATAATAATTTGGAGGTAGAAATATGGTTCGTGCACAGGTACTTATCTGCGGCGGCACCGGCTGTACTTCTTCGGGAAGCAAAAAGCTTATAGCCGAATTTGAGGCACAGATCGCAAAAAACGGTCTTGAGGATGAAGTCAAGATTGTAAGAACGGGTTGCTTCGGTCTTTGCGCCCTCGGTCCCGTTGTTATTGTTTATCCCGACGGAACTTTTTATTCGAGAGTTCAGGAGGAGGATGTTAAGGATATCGTTGAAGAGCATCTCATCAAGGGCAGAGTCGTTGAACGCCTTGCTTACAAGGATGTTGCGGAGGGTGTTGAGCTAAAGCACGGCAACGTGTCGCTCAATGACACTACGTTCTATGCAAAGCAGAAGCGTGTCGCATTGAGAAACTGCGGTGTTATCAATCCCGAAAGCATTGACGAATACATTGCGATGGACGGCTATGCCGCGCTCGGTAAGGCTCTTACCGAAATGACACCCGATGATGTTATTCGGGTTGTCAAGGATTCGGGGCTTCGCGGCAGAGGCGGCGGCGGATTTCCGACCGGACTTAAGTGGAGCTTTACCGCAAAGAATCAGGCAGACCAAAAGTATGTCGTCTGCAATGCCGACGAAGGTGACCCCGGCGCATTTATGGACCGTTCCGTGCTTGAGGGCGACCCGCACGCGGTAGTTGAGGCAATGGCTATCTGCGGCTATGCCACGGGTGCAAGCGAAGGCTATGTGTATGTTCGCGCCGAGTATCCCATTGCGGTTGCGCGTCTTCAGAAGGCAATCGAGGATGCCAGAGCATACGGGCTTCTCGGCAAGGATATTTTCGGATCCGGTTTCGATTTCGACCTGTTTATCCGTCTCGGTGCCGGCGCGTTTGTTTGCGGTGAGGAAACTGCTCTTATGACCTCCATCGAGGGCAACAGAGGTGAGCCGCGTCCCCGTCCGCCTTATCCCGCGGTCAAGGGTCTTTTCGGCAAGCCCACAACAGAAAATAACGTTGAAACCTTTGCAAATATTCCGCAGATAATTCTTCACGGTGCATCGTTTTTCAATACAATGGGAACCGAAAAGTCAAAGGGCACGAAAGTATTCGCGCTCGGCGGCAAAATTCGTCACACAGGACTTGTTGAGATTCCCATGGGTACAACGCTGCGCGAAATTGTCGAGGACATCGGCGGCGGTATTCCGAACGGTAAAAAGTTCAAAGCCGCACAGTCCGGCGGTCCCTCCGGCGGATGTATTCCCGCGTCGCTTCTTGATATAGAAATCGACTACGATAACCTTATCGCACAGGGCGCAATGATGGGATCGGGCGGTCTTATCGTCATGGATGAGGACACCTGCATGGTCGATATCGCAAAGTTCTTCCTTGAATTTACGGTCGATGAGTCATGCGGCAAGTGCACTCCGTGCCGAATCGGAACAAAGCGCCTTTATGAGATTCTTGAGAAAATAACCTCCGGCAAGGGAACACTTGCGGACCTTGACGAAATGGAGAGCCTTTGCAAATACATTAAAGAAAATTCACTGTGCGGACTCGGACAGACGGCTCCGAACCCTGTCCTTTCCACTTACCGATTCTTTAAGGACGAATACGTGGCGCACGTTAAAGACAAAAAATGCCCCGCAGGCGTATGTAAAAAGCTCCTTTCGTTCTCCGTTGACCGTGATTTGTGCAAGGGCTGCGGCATGTGCGCAAGAAACTGCCCCGCCGACGCTATCTTCAAGACTACATACATCGCTCCCGAACACAAGCTCCCCTCGTACTGCATCGATACCGACAAGTGCATAAAGTGCGGTGCGTGTATGAGCACCTGTAAGTTCAAGGCGATTTCCAAAAAATAAGGAGGAGCTTGTAAAATGGCTGATGTTAACATTAAAATAAACGGCAGAGACATTACGGTGCCCGCCGGCAGCACCATTCTTGAGGCTGCCCGCATGGCGGGAATACAGATTCCCACTCTCTGCTATCTCAAAGAGATAAACGAAATCGGCGCATGCCGTATCTGCGTTGTTGAGGTCAAGGGCGCCAGAAGCCTCGTTGCAGCGTGTGTATTCCCCGTAAACGAGGGAATGGAAGTGTTCACAAACACCCCCAAGGTTATAGAATCGAGAAAAACCACCCTAAAGCTCTTGCTGTCAAACCACAGGAAAGAGTGTCTTTCCTGTGTTCGCTCAGGCTCATGCGAACTGCAGAAGCTCTGCCATGACTACGGTATTGAGGATGAGAACGCTTTCGAGGGTGTTAAGAGCCGCTATGACATAGATGCTTCGGCATCCCATATGTACAGAGATAACGAAAAGTGCATTCTCTGCCGCCGCTGTGTAGCCGTGTGTGACAAGAATCAGTCAGTCGGAGTTATCGGAGCAAACGCCAGAGGCTTCGATACACATATCGGCTGTGCGTTTGAACTTCCGCTCGGCGAGGTGGGCTGCATTTCGTGCGGTCAGTGCATTACCGTGTGCCCCACGGGAGCACTCTCCGAGAGAGACGACACGCAAAAGGTTATGGATGCTCTCAACGATCCCGATAAGCACGTTATCGTTCAGACAGCTCCCGCCGTCAGAGTGGGGCTCGGTGAGGAATTCGGCTATCCGATGGGCACAGTTGTCACGGGCAAGATGGTCGCTGCTTTGAGAGCGCTCGGCTTCGACAAGGTATTCGATACCAATTTCTCAGCCGACCTTACCATAATGGAGGAAGCGACGGAGTTCCTCGGCAGATACACCGAAAAGAAAAATCTTCCCCTCATCACCTCATGCTCGCCCGGATGGATCAAATTCTGCGAGACGTATTACCCCGAATTTATTCCCAATCTTTCAACCTGCAAGTCCCCGCAGGGAATGTTCGGTTCCGTGGCAAAGACCTACTATGCAAAGCTTATGAATATCGATCCGAAAGACATCTTTGTTGTTTCGGCAATGCCCTGTACCGCCAAAAAATTTGAAGCGGAACGTTTCGGACACACGGCGGTTCCCGGTCTTGCGGATATTGATGCGGTTATTACCGTCAGAGAGCTTGCCCGCATGATAAAAAAGAACGGCATTATGTTTAATGATCTTCCCGATGACAGCTTTGACGCGCCTTTCGGACTCGGTTCGGGCGCCGGTACCATTTTCGGCGCAACCGGCGGCGTTATGGAAGCGGCTTTGAGAACGGCATATGAAACTCTCACGCACGAGGAACTTAAAAATCTTGATTTTACCGATGTCAGAGGCGTTGAGGGAATTAAAGAAGCCACCTACACCATTGCCGGCAATGTTATAAAAGTTGCCGTTGCTTCCGGTACCGCGAACGCAAAAAAGCTTCTCGATATGGTTAAAAACGGCGAAAAGCAGTATGACTTCATAGAGATCATGGCTTGTCCCGGCGGCTGTGTAAACGGCGGCGGTCAGCCCATTCAACCCGCGTATGTCCGCAATTTCACCGATGTTCGCGCGGCAAGAGCTGCGGGACTTTATGCGGATGATAAGGCGCTTCCCGTCAGAAAATCCCACGAAAACCCGGATATAAAGAGAATCTACGAGGAGTTTTTCGGCAAGCCCAATTCGCATTTGGCGCATGAAATACTCCACACCGCATACACCGTCCGCAAAAAGTATTAAAAACAACGGCTTTTATTTGGATGCTGCGTTTTTCGCAGACAAAAGAGTAAAACAGTAAACGAAAAATCATACTTCGCTTGTCGCATTTAAACCGAATGCAAAGCGGAGTATGGTTTTTGTTTTTTTATTTTCATTTTTTTAGGTTATTTTCTGTTTGCCGTGTATGTTTTTTTGTGCAGAAAATATCCGCTGAATCTAAAAACCTCCCCTTGTTTTTTTGTAATTGATTTTTGTTTATGTTAATGTTATAATTTTATTGTAAAATTTTCGGAAAGGAGGACACGGCAAAAAAAGCCGTGTAAAGAGAAAAATGAAAAAAACAATTCCAACTTATACCGGAATGCTCCGTGACCATTCCATAAACGTACCGCAGTGCATATATGAGTGCAGCGGAATAAGCATATTCGGACGTCGCGTTAAATCGCTTGTTTTTTCAACCGACGCCGCAATTATAAAAAACATAAACACAGACGCGGTTCTTGCCGTGTATCCGTTTACACCTCAGCCGATAATCAGCCAGTCAATCATTACCGTTTCCGATGTGCCCGTTTTTGTGGGAGTCGGCGGCGGCGTCACGACCGGCGCGCGCTCTGTGCGTCTTGCCATCGAGGCCGAGCATCAGGGCGCCTACGGCGTAGTTGTAAACGCTCCGATAGCATGCGATGTGATTACCGCTATCAAAAAGTGTGTTGAAATTCCCGTTGTTGCGACCGTTATTTCCGAAAAGCAGGATATAGGCGAGCGCATAGCCGCAGGCGCGGATATTCTCAATGTATCTGCGGCGGCAAAAACTCCCGAACTTGTCCGGTTTATCCGTGATCGCTATCCCGATATCGGCATTATTGCCACGGGCGGACCGACCGACGACACGATACGGCAGACAATACAGGCGGGCGCAAATGCGATAACCTACACTCCGCCGACAAACGGTGAGCTTTTCGCCGCGTCAATGAGAAGATACAGAGATAGATTTACGGAAGAATAAATTTAAAAGAAAAAGAGAATGGGAAAAACAAAATATATTTTACGTCTTGATGACGCGTCTCCGTATATGGCACGCGCAAAATGGGCGAAAATCGAAAAAATTTTAGATGCACACGGCATTGAGCCGATAGTGGGAATTGTTCCCGACTGTACAGACGTTACTATTAAATATGAACCTTATGATGAAAGTTTTTTCAGCACTGTTGTCAATCGCTGGAGAAAAAAGAACTGGACTGTAGCGCAGCACGGTCTGCATCATTTGTGTTATAAAAACTCTGACGGCGTTGCGACCGAATTTGCCGGGCGCGGATATGAGGAGCAGCTATGTGATATAAAACGCGGGTATGGTATTATGTGCGCGGAAGGATGCCGGCCTGTATGCTTTTTTGCGCCGTGTCACACCTTTGATTCGGAAACAATCCGCGCGTGCCGCGATTCAAAGTTTTTTAATTTTATTTCCGACGGCTGTTCTCTTTTTCCTTTTGAAGACAACGGCATGAAGTTTTTACCCAATTTGTTTGATACTCCTAAAAATCTTTATGTTCCGGGTGTGTTTACGTTTGTGTGCCATCCTTCAAATACGGATGATTCCTATTGCGCTTTTCTCGATGATTTTCTTGATAAAAACGCACATAAATTCGTAAACGCAGAAGAATACATGAAATCATTCCATTCGGTTCGCCGGCGAGGAATTTTAGATAAAACACTAAATGAAGTGTTGCGCATCATAAGAAAAAAAAGAAAAGGAAAGTAAAATGTCCGATTTGACGCCGATTGTTTCATACATAGTGCCGATCTACAATGCCGAGCGGTTTTTACGGAAAACGCTTGACGCACTTTCGGCACAGACATACGAAGACGTTGAATTTATACTTGTCGATGACGGCTCAACCGACGGTTCGGCTGCCGTATGCGATGAATACTGTGCAAAGGACAGCCGTTTTAAGTGCCTTCACACCGCAAACGGCGGCGTGAGCCGCGCACGAAACGCAGGGATTGAGAAGGCAGCCGGTGAATACGTCATGTTTTGTGATGCCGACGATATTCCGCATCCCGATATTGTTAAAACGCTCGTTGAAAAATGCCGCGGCGATGATATCGTCCTTTGCGGATTCAGGCGCGTGGGCGGCAAAGAAATAAGGGAAGAAACGTTTTCCGCCGAAACCGTATATACGCAAAAAAGTGATATTATAAGAAACCTGATAATGCCGATGTGCGTATGGAATTACACTCCCGACGGACAAAAAATACAGCCTGTTTACGGCAGCGTCTGGCGCGGACTTTATTCCAAAAAGCTGTTTTCTCTCGGCGGTACACGCTTCGATTCGGAAATCGGACTGGGCGAGGACATGCTCGCCAATGTCGGGCTGCTGCACGGGGCTTCGTCGGTGAGGCTTATCACGGAAGTGCTTTATGATTACATTGAAAATCCGCAGTCCGTTACGCACAGCGAAGCGGACAAGCTGTGGAACAAATATTTGAAGCTTTGGAATAAGACACTGTGCGTGCTTCGTCCGCTGCATTCCCCCGATGATACGGAGTGGTATTATTATCAGCTTACACGCTATGCCGTAAGTGCTGTCGTTGAGGGAATATGCCGCGCGGAGATGCCGTTTGCTCAAAAGAAACGGGCTGTTAAAAAAATCCTGTCGCATCCCGATATGAAAAAAGCGATTGCCGCCTCCCCGTCGGGCATTTCATCAAAAGACCGGCTTCTTCTGAAAATGCTTCGGTCGGCTTTTGCCTCTGAGGTGCTTATGTATTACAGTAAGAAAGGATAGACTTATGGCACTGAAGGAGTTTTTCAAAAAAGCGCTGTATGATCTTGAAAAGAACTCCGCCGGGACACCGTATGTAATGTCGCGGCTCAAAACCTCCGAGCTTATTCGGGACAATGACCGTCTTTCGCTTTCACGCTTCGGCGACGGCGAATTCGGTATGGTCATCGGTTGCGGAGATCTCGGCTTTCAGCCTTATTCGCAATCGCTTCACGATGCTTTGACCGAGGTGTTGAAAAACGGAGTGAAAACCGCTAATCTGTCGGTTTGCATTCCGGGCGTTTTCCGGTCGGTCGATGAGATGAAGCCGAATGCCGCGTCTTTTTGGATGAATTGGTGCTTGCATTCAAAGAAAAAACTTGCACCGTACTTTGCCCCCGGTTATGAGTACGGCGACACGAATGTTTCACGGCTCTATCTGCCTTGGAAGGACGTGTCATATGAGCGGCAAATAATCGATAATATAAAAAACGCATGGTTCGGCAAGACGGTTGTAATCGCAGAGGGCAGGCAAACACGGTTCGGTGTCGGAAACGATCTGCTCGGCGGAGCAAAAAGTATTTCGAGGATTCTGTGTCCGGAAAAAAACGCATGGGAAAAACACGGTGAAATATTGCGGGAGTGTGAAAAATATCCGTCCGACGGTTCGGTTGTTTTTGTTCTTGCTCTCGGCCCTACCGCCACGGTGCTTTCATATGAGCTTGCAAAAAAGGGTTACCGTGCGCTTGATCTCGGTCATATGGATCTGCAATATGAATACATGCTTCGCAATGCGGATAAAAAGTGTATTATTCCCGGAAAATACAATAATGAGGTTGCCGACGGAGATAAAGTCGCCGATTGCCGGGACGAAGAATATATAAACAGTATAACAGCTGTCATAGGGTGATGAAAAAGTGAAAAAAGCGGTATTATATGCGCACGGCGGCAGCGGTAATCACGGCTGCGAAGCGCTGATGCGAACGACCTCGGATTTTTTGAAAAAAAACGGATTTGACGGTATTACCGTTATTTCGCGTTCGCCCGATGAAGATAAAAAATATTATCCGGAATTTGACGGAAGAATAACCCGAATCGGCGAAAGCTTTTCCGGAATAACGCCGGCGCGAATAGCGGCAAAGCTTGTTAAAACGGTTACGGGGTCGGTCAAATTATATGATCGCCGTGAGATGAAAGCGCTGTTTGATACAAAAGACGCCGTTTGCTTTTCAATAGGCGGTGATAATTACTGCTACGGCGATTATAACCGATACATAAAAATGAATACGTATTTAACGCAAAACGGCAGCAAAACCGTTCTTTGGGGATGTTCCGTAGAACCTGACAGAATAAATCTGCCGGAAGTTAAGACGGATCTTAAACGGTATTCGCTTATTACCGCACGTGAGAGCATCACTTATAATGCGATGAGGAACGCGGGACTTGAAAATGTCATGCTGTGTCCCGACCCTGCCTTTTTGCTTCAGCCGACCGAAACGGAGCTGCCCGACATCTTCGGGAAAGACGTTGTCGGTATAAACATCAGTCCGCTTGTGATGAATTACGAGTCGGACGGCGGTATCGCGATGAAGAATTATTGTGCTCTTATCGAGCATGTGCTTGCGGACACCGACATGAATATTGCTTTTATCCCGCACGTCGTATGGAGCTTTAACGATGACCTTAAACCTCTCGGAGAACTGTTCGAAAAGTATAAAAAAACCGGAAGAGTTGCGCTTACGGACAGCGAAAGAAAACTTAACTGTGCCGAGCTTAAATATATAATTTCAAAATGCCGTTTCCTTGTTACCGCGCGTACGCATGCTTCAATTGCCGCGTATTCGACCGGTGTTCCCGCACTTGTTACCGGCTACTCGGTTAAGGCGAATGGTATTGCAAAAGACATTTTCGGAACGTATGATAATTATGTGTGTCCGGTTCAAAGCATGACCGGCGAAAATGTGCTTGTCCGTTCGTTTGATTTCATTGTATCAAATGAGGATGAGATTAAAAAAGCTTTGAAATCATTTAACTCGACAGCGTTTAACGAGTTTGCCGAAATTGCGAAAAGAATATGTTATATTGCCGGAATACGATAAAGGACAGAAAAGAGGATGAAATCAAATCAATTAAAAGCAGGAGTTTTTCTTTCTTATTTGCAAACGGGCATTGGTATGCTTGTGTCGCTTTTGTACACGCCGATTGTCCTTCGACTGCTCGGTCAAAATGAAAACGGTGTTTATCAGACCGCCGCTTCCGTAATAAGCTATTTAAGTCTGTTAAGCCTTGGTTTCGGCAGTTCATACATGCGTTTTTTTTCACGGTATAGGACAAACAAAGACGAAGAAGGACTGAAAAAACTCAACGGGATTTTTATTTTCGTGTTTGGGCTGGCGGCTGTTTTATCGCTTGCCGCCGGGCTTGTCCTGTCCTCTGCTCCCACTGTTGTTTTCGGCAATAAATTCACTGCTGATGAGACGGCACTTGCGCAAAAGCTTCTTGTGCTGATGGCAGTCGGTACGGCGGTATCGTTTTTTGACTCCGTATTCAATATGTATGTTACGGCGCATGAACGATTTGTTTTTCAGAATATTGTCGGTATTGTGAGCACGGTTTTGAATCCGTTGCTTACGCTGCCGCTGTTGCTTTCGGGTTACGGTGCTGTCGGTTTAACGTCGGTGTCGGTTGTTTTGACCGTCTTACGTCTTGCAGTTGACGTTGTTTATGCACGTCGGCTCGGAATGAAAATTGTTTTGCGTTCTCCCGATTTTGCTTTGTTTAAGGAAATTGCCGTTTTTTCGTTTTTTATTCTTCTCACCTCTTTTGCGGGACAGATAAACAGCACGATCGACAAGTTTCTGTTGGCTCGTTACATAGGTTCTGCGTCGGTTTCCGTTTATGATGTCGGCGCCAAGTTTAATTCATACCTTATGATGTTATCGGTAACCGTGTCTCACGTTTTTGTTCCGCGGGTAAACAACTATGTTGCCGAAAATAAAAGCGACCGTGAGCTGACGGAGCTGATGACGCGGGTCGGACGGATACAGTTTTATATCATGGCTCTCATTTTCGGCGGGTTTGTTCTCGTCGGACGGTATTTTATCGGCATCTATGCGGGCGACGGTTACGACCGGTCATACAATATCGCGCTTTATCTGATGGGCGCGGCGCTTATACCGTACTGTCAGAACATAGGTATTGAAATTCAAAAGGCGAAAAATAAACATATGTTTCGTTCTGTTGCGTATTTTATAATTGCGCTCTGCAATATAGCCGTAAGCATACCGCTGATAAGGTCAATGGGTGTAAGCGGCGCGGCTTTGGGGTCGGCGCTTGCGCTGATAGTCGGAAACGTCATTGCTATGAATATTTATTACAAAAAAGGCGTCGGACTGGATATGGACAGCTTTTGGCGTTCGCTTCTCCGTCCGATAGCGTCCGCCGTGATTGCGTTTGTGCCGTGTTTTACGCTTGCTCACTTTTGGCAGGTGGACAGAATGGGGCGTTTTATTACCGTAGGTGCTGTGTACGTCGTACTGTTTGCCGCATCCGCATGGTTTGTCGGAGCCGACAACTATGAAAAAAAGCTTGTAAAAAATATTGTTGGAAAGAGAGTAAAATAAAATGGATGAGAAGAAAAAGATACTGTGTGGCAGATTTGATAAAAAAATTCCTTTGCTGGTGTTTTTTGTTTCATTTGCGTTGTTTGCTTTTATTGCCTACTGCTGTCCGCTTATGTCGGATGACCTTGAATTTGCCGGGTATGGTTTTAATTCATTGAAGGAAATAGTTGATTTTTCTTTGTATTACGGCAACGGAAGATTGCTCGGAAATATAGGAGCCGTTTTGATGTCATTAAATAAGCTTTCTTCTGTACTGCTTCGAGGTTTTTTTGTTGCTTTACTGGTTGTACTTATTCCCGTAGTGGCAGAAGTTAAAAACAGATATTTTTACATTGTTTCATTTTTACTTGTTTTCTTCTGCGGAATATCTATGTTTGCACAGGTTTACACATGGATAAGCGGATTCCAAAATTATGTGCCTCCGATAGTGTTTGCGCTGTTCGTTTGCTGTATTGCGCAGAGATATGAGAGGATTGAGAAGCCAAAAAGATTTTTTCTTGTTTTTGCAGCGGCAGTCGTAAGTTTTTTTTATGCAGCTTTATGTTGAACATTGTACGGTGATTTTTGTCCTTGCATCAATGGCTTTTGTCTTTTTCTGTATCATAAAAAGAAACGGAAAACGGCTTCTGTCGGTTTTTGTCTTTATCTCGACTTCTGCAGGGGCAACCGTAATGTTTGCGATTCCGAAGCTGTTCTTCGATGAAAATAACAGAACCGGTAATTACAGAGAATTTTTGGGCAGTTCTGTTGCACTGCTTGTAAAGAAAATTATTCGCAACGCCTTGACAATGGGAAATATCATGTCTATGAATGTGTTGCTTTCCGCTTTCATAGGGGTGCTTTCGGTTGCGATGATTGTTAAAAACAAGGATTGTTTTAAAAAAGATGAACGAACCGCTTTGACTGCTGTTATTTGCTGCACGGTTTCTTTCTTTGTCATATCCAAGTTTGTGTTTAGCGACACGTATTACGGAGTTGGTGTTATTGCAATATATTTGGTTATGACTTTGTTTTTTGCTCTCTTTGCCGCGAGTGTGATAGCAGTGTTCTTTAAGTGCCGAGCAAAGTACAGAGTTGTAAAACCGGCAGTTTTTGTTGCCGTCGCAATTGTTTGCTGCGGAATGCTGTTGTTCGTCAGCCCTATCGGTGACAGGTGTTTTTTGTTCCCGTATGTTTTGCTCTGTATTGCATTTTTCTATGCAGCCGATGATTTTATCATTAAGGAAAAAGTGTTGGAGAAAAGAGAAAAGCCTGTTGCGGCAATTTTTCTGTCATGTGTTTTGGCTGTTTGTGTAATGTCATCGATTATGTTTCTTGAAGTAAAAATGATATCTGATGCACAGGACAATTATATTACAAGCGAAATGGAAAAAGGTGCAACGGAGATAGAAATATGCAGTATTCCGTATAAACGTGTTTGCCATGATTATGATTGGGCATACGGACGGTATTACTATTATGACGAGTGGAATGATATTTCGTTTAAAAAGGTAGATTGCAATTACTGGGTAAACAATCACAAAGAGTATTTTCAGAAGTTTTTCGGCAAACAAATATTTAACTGAACAGTATGTAAAAGTATAAGTAAGAATGAAAAGAAAATTATTTAAAGGTTTTGTTTGTTTGGCGGCGGCGCTTATCACGGCGAATATTATTGTCTCAAATTTCGCGTTGTTTACGAAACGGTACGAAACAGCGGCGGATAATGCGCCCGATGTCCGCATTGTATTCGCGTCCGATCTGCACATCGGAGAGACGGGTATTTCGCCGGAACGTATCGCAAACAAGATAAAAAAAGACGAGCCGGACATTATCTGCCTTGCAGGGGATATTTTCAGCGGCGGCGGTGACGCGCTCCGTGAAACCTTTGATTTTCTGACTGCGCTTGCGGATATCGCGCCTGTATATTTTTCGTTGGGAAATCATGAACTCGACATGATAAAGGGCGGATACGACGGTCTTATTGACGACATTGAAAAAGTCGGAGTGACGGTGCTCAACGACGAATACCGCGATATTATTATTAACGGCGCAGCTTTGCGGATCGGCGGAATGCTCGATGATGTGTTCCATTTTTATTACACAAAAAAAGCGTTTGCCGAGTCTCCGCGCGCCGATTTTCTCCGTCGGTTTTCCGATACGGAGCTGTACACCGTAATGCTGTGTCACCGCTCCGATTCATATAACAATTACAAAAATCTCGGCGTGAAAATCGCCGAGCTTATAGGCTGACGGGATTCGAACCCATGTCGCCCGTCAGTGCCCCTTTTCGGCACTTTTCGCCCTTTTCGTCTTGACTTGCGTCAGCAA
>OMRJ01000144.1 GCA_900313475.1 uncultured Eubacteriales bacterium
ATCCGTATGTCATTGTATCGGACGGAAAAATAAATTATGCGGATTTTGCGTCAGCCGGACTTACCGATGCGAAATTCAGGCGTATTATGGACGGACTCAACGCGAAACCGAATGATGTTTTTCTTATGACGGTTAAAAAAAGCGGCGGAATAAATCTTATCAGAAAAGACGGCGACGACGGCGAAAAAACGGGAGGTTAAAAATATGAAGGGAAGACTTTCGGCGGCAATAATCTGTATTGCGGCGGCATTTTTGATGTCGGTCGGTTCCGAAATGTATATTGTACGAAAGTGCGCAATGCTTATCGAGGGGCTTGACAAATCTCTTTGCGCGGAGAGCGGCAGCGTTGAGATGTATGACGCGGCACTTGAAGCCTGTGAAGAATGGGACGGCTGCGAGACATTGTTCGGCTCGCTTCTGAAACACTCCGACGCCGACGATCTTGACCATGCCTACAGCCTTATCAGGGAATATGTCGGGAGCAAAGATATCGATGAACTGAAAGAAACTCTCGAGGAATGCAAAGTGACGGTAAAGGTGATAGCCGACGGTGAAAAGCCGCGCGCGGAGAATATATTTTGATTTCTTTTTTCAAAACGCTTTACTTTTCCAGTTATATTATATATAATAATAAACTGTAGTGTCACAGCATTTTTATCCGGAGGTACTCTTGCGTGAAATCAAACGGCAAAACGGTTTTCGTCTCTCCGTCGGAATCGGCTAAGCAAAAAGAATATACACAGCTTGTAAGAGCGGTGCTTACGGCGAAATACGATGAGCCGCCGAGGGCGTTTGTTCACACCTACGGCTGTCAGGGAAACGTTGCGGATTCCGAACGCATGACGGGACAGCTTCTCGAAATGGGCTACACTCTTACCGATTCCCCCGAAAACGCACAGCTTGTGCTGTTTAATACCTGCGCAGTCAGAGAACACGCGGAGGACAGGGTTTTCGGCAACGTCGGTGCGCTCAAGCCCATAAAGGAACGGCGCCGCGATATGCTGATTGCACTGTGCGGCTGTATGATGCAGCAAAAGCATGTCGAGGACAGAATAAAAAAGAGCTACCCGTATGTTAATCTCGTGTTCGGTACGTTTGCCGTACACCGTCTGCCGGAGCTTATGTACAAAACGCTCTGCGGCGGAAAAAGGGTGTTTGATACCGACGCATCGTCCGCGCCCGTCGCGGAGGGACTGCCCGTGCACCGCGATTCGGGGTTCAAGGCGTGGCTGCCCATCATGTACGGCTGCAACAATTTCTGCAGCTACTGTGTCGTGCCCTATGTAAGAGGGCGTGAGCGCTCCCGCCGGTGTGAGGATGTTTTGAACGAGGCGCGCGAAATTATTGCCTCCGGCGTTAAAGAGATAACGCTGCTCGGTCAGAATGTAAATTCCTACGGTAAAAACGGAGACGACGGTGTGGATTTTGCGGAGCTGCTGCGCAGAATAAATGCCCTTCCGGGTGATTTTAAGATACGGTTTATGACATCTCACCCGAAGGACTGCAACGAGCGTCTGCTCGACGCGATGGCAGAGTGCGAAAAATGTGCGCATCATCTTCATCTGCCTTTCCAATCCGGTAACGACAGGGTGCTTAAAGAGATGAACCGCGGATACACGCGCGAGCATTATCTTGAGCTTATCGCATATGCGAAAAAAGTGATGCCCGATATTTCGCTTACCAGCGACGTTATTGTCGGATTCCCCGGCGAAACGTATGAAGAATTTCTCGACACGGTATCGCTTATCCGCGAAGTGGAATTCACATCTCTTTTCACATTTATCTTTTCACCTCGCGAGGGCACACGTGCCGCGTCAATGGAGGATCCCGTTCCCGCAAAAGAAAAGTCGCGCCGGTTTTCGGAGCTGCTAAAAGCGCAGGAGGAAATCGCGTCAAAGCGCTGTGCCGAAAGTGTCGGACGCGTGTTCAGGGTGCTTGTCGAAAACGAAGCGGAAAAAGCCGACGGCATCCTTACGGGCAGAACGGACGGAAACGTGACGATAGATTTTCCCGGAGAAGCTTCTCTGATAGGCAGCTACGCGGATGTGACGGTTACGAGTGCGAGAAACTGGACGCTTACCGGCGAGCTTGCGAAAAAAACAGACAATAAAAAATAATATCCAATTGAAATACATAAAAAAACAGATCGGAGAAAAAAATGGACGTAATCAAACTTACAAGAGAACTCGGTGCGGCAATTCAGCAGGATGAAAGATATCTCGCTTTTGTTGCGGCACGCAAGGCAAATGACGACGATAAGGAGCTTAACGCACTTATCGGCAAGCTTAACCTCGTTCAGATGAACTACAAGAATGAGTCGGAGAAGGAAACTCCCGACAATGCGAAGCTCGAAAGCCTTGACGAGGAGTTCAGAAAGCTTTACGGCGAAATAATGCTCAATGCCAATATGCGTAAATTTGAAGAAGCAAAGCAGGACGTAGACGATATGATGAACTATCTCATTCAGATACTCTCCCTTTGTGTTAACGGCGAAGATCCCGCCACATGCGAGCCGCAGAGCGAAGACGGCGGCTGCACGGGCAACTGCGGCACATGCGGCGGCTGCGGCTGATGCGGTGTGCGGCAAAGGCTCTGTTTATAAAAAACAAAACGCTTGGTTTTATTTGATATCCGGGCGTGTGTATCAAAAACGCAGGCGGACGGAAAGGAATTGAAAATGGCGGAATTTACTCCGATGATGAAGCAATATCTTAAAGTCAAGGAACAGTATAAGGACGCAATCCTTTTCTACCGTCTCGGTGACTTCTATGAAATGTTCTTCGATGATGCCGTAACGGCTTCGCGCGAACTGGAGCTGGTGCTTACGGGTCGCGACTGCGGGCAGGAGGAACGCGCTCCGATGTGCGGAGTTCCGTTCCATGCCGCCGAAGGTTACATAGCGCGTCTTGTCGCAAAGGGATACAAAGTCGCTATCTGCGAGCAGACCGAAGATCCTGCGACGGCGAAGGGACTTGTCTCCCGCGACGTTATCAGGATCGTCACCCCCGGCACGGTAACGGAGAGCGTGATGCTCGACGAAACGAAGAATAACTACCTCGCATGTATTTATTACGACAAAGAGACGGCGGGATTGAGCTTTTGCGATATCTCCACCGGACAGCTTTTCGTAAGCGAGCTGTCGGGTGCGCGGGTCGCCGACAGGATAATAAATGAGATTGCGCGTTTCAAGCCGAGTGAAATTCTCGTCAGTGAAAAGTGCGCGGCGGTACGTGACATTTCGACATATATCGACCGTTCATGCGATATTGCCGCATCGGTGAGAAGCGACGAGAGCTTTAACACCGATATGTGCCGCGAGACGGTGACTTCGCATTTCGGTAAAAGCCCCGAAGAAATGGGACTCGGCGGACTTAACGGTGCGGTACGCTCTCTCGGCTGTATCCTCAACTATTTATACGAAACTCAGAAAAACTCCCTCGGCAATATAACCGACGCGGTGATATACAGCGAAAGCCGTTTCCTGTCTCTCGACGCCACGGCGAGAAGAAACCTTGAGCTTACCGAGAACGAGCGCCGCCGCGAGAAAAAGGGGTCGCTTTTGTGGGTGCTTGACAAAACGAAAACCGCACCCGGAAAAAGAAAGCTGTGCGAGTGGATACAGCAGCCGCTTTTAAGCGTCGCAGCGATAAATAATCGTCTTGACGCGGTGGAGGAGCTGTATTCCGACACCGTGCTGCGCAGTGAGGAGACGGAACGCCTCGCCGGAATAAACGACCTCGAACGCATCATAACACGTATCGTTTACGGCACGGCAAACGCAAAGGAGCTGCGCACACTGTCGCAGACGCTTGCGGTGCTGCCCGACATAAAAAAAGCGCTTGAAAACAGCAAATCGGAGTTGCTCAGGAAAATATATTCGTCGATAGATACGCTCGACGACATTAAAAAAATGATAGATGCGTCCATAGTCGACGATCCGCCGTTTTCCGTCAGAGAGGGCGGCATGATAAAAACGGGGTGCAGCGAGGAGCTTGACAGCCTTCGCGATATCGTCAGCGGAGGAAAGGATTTTCTGTCGGAAACGGAGCGCCGCGAACAGGAAAAAACGGGCATTAAAAAGCTGCGCATAGGCTACAACCGTGTGTTCGGCTACTATATAGAGGTGCTCAATTCCTACCGTGACCTTGTCCCCGACAATTACATAAGAAAGCAAACTCTCACAAACTGTGAAAGATATATAACACCCGAGCTCAAAGAGCTTGAGGCAAAGGTGCTCGGCGCGCAGGACAGAATATCAAAGCTTGAATATGAACTGTTTGCAGCCGTGCGTGATTCGGTTGCGACCGAACAGCTTCGCGTGAGGGGAACTGCATCTGCTCTTGCCGTGCTTGACGTGCTGTGCTCGCTTGCATTCGTCGCGTCCGAAAACGGGTATGCACGTCCGTCGGTTGACAATTCCGACGTCATCGAGATAAGCGGCGGCAGACATCCCGTCGTCGAAAAATATCTCGACGGTGCGCCCTTTGTTCCGAACGACACGTATCTCGACGGAAACGACAACCGCACGGCTATAATAACGGGGCCGAATATGGCGGGTAAATCAACCTACATGCGTCAGGTGGCGGTTATTGTAATTATGGCGCAGATGGGTTCGTTTGTCCCGGCAAAGAGCGCATCCGTCGGCATAGTGGACAGTATTTTTACACGCGTCGGCGCATCGGACGACCTTGCGGCGGGGCAGTCCACATTTATGACGGAGATGACCGAGGTGTCGCGTATTCTTGCGTCGGCAGGTCCGCGCAGTCTTATAATCCTTGATGAGATAGGGCGCGGAACATCTACATTTGACGGAATGAGCATTGCACGTGCGGTGCTTGAATATGTAAACGACAAAAAGAAGATAGGGGCAAAGACGCTTTTTGCAACACACTATCACGAACTGACGGAGATAGAGGGCGAGATACCCGGTGTGCTTAATTTCAACACGTCGGTAAAAAAGCGCGGAGACGATATAACGTTCTTGCGGCGCATCGTAAGAGGGCCTGCCGACGGAAGCTACGGAATAGAGGTAGCAAAGCTGTCGGGTATTCCGCAGAGCGTTGTAAACCGTGCAAAGGTTATTTTGAAAGGGCTTGAAGACGCGTCGGTTTCAGCCGGTATCCCTTCAAAAAAGAGAACGCAGCCGGCATCGGACGAAATGCAGCTCGGCTTTTTCGGAGCTGCGGAGAGTGAAGCGGAAAAAGAGCTGAAAATGCTTGATGTAAACACTTTGACGCCGATCGAGGCTCTTAACAAGCTGTACGAGCTTAAAGCAAAAGTAACCGAAAAGTAAATTGAATCTAGTATATCCAAAGGTGAAAAAATGCCGAGAATAAACATTCTGCCAAAGAGCATAGCGGAGCTTATAGCGGCGGGTGAGGTGGTTGAACGCCCTGCCTCCGTCGTGAAGGAGCTTGTTGAAAATTCAATAGACGCAGGCGCAAAGAGCGTTGCCGTGGAGATAAAAAACGGCGGAATACGTTATATCCGCGTCACCGACGACGGATGCGGAATTGAACCTGAGGACGTTCCCACCGCATTTATAAGCCATGCAACAAGCAAGATAAAAGACGCGTCGGATCTCAATTCCATTCTTACGCTCGGCTTCAGGGGCGAAGCGCTTCCGTCGGTTGCCGCGGTGTCGCGCATGTCGATGCTCACGCGCACCGAAAGCAGCGATGAGGGCGTGCTGTTTACGGTCGAGGGCGGCGAAAATGCACAGTGTTCTCCCGCAGGATGTCCCGTGGGTACCACGATAACCGTGCGTGATCTGTTCTTTAACACCCCCGCGCGAATGAAGTTCCTGAAAAAAGACGTGACAGAGGGCAGTTGTGTGACGGATGCGGTCACAAAGGCTTCGCTTGCGCATCCCGAAGTGCGTTTTTCGCTTATCCGTGACGGCAAAAATGTGCTGTCAACGCCCGGAAACGGCAATTTGCGCGACACGGTATATTCGGTTTTCGGCAAAAGCGTTGCCGATGCGCTTATTCCGTGCGAATATTCGGGTGCTGCCGCATCCGTAAGCGGTTTTATTTCAAAGCCGCTCAACAACCGACCGAACAGAAACATGCAGTTTTTCTTTGTCAACGGACGCAGCGTGCGTATTCCCGCCGCCGTTCCGGCGCTTGACGAAGCATATAAGAACTCAATAATGATCGGAAAATTTCCGATGTGTTTTCTGAATGTGACGATTGCCGCCGAAAAGGTGGATGTCAATGTTCACCCTGCCAAGACGGAAATACGTTTCTCGGACGAGGCAAAAATTTTTGAAGTTATCTACTATGCCGCAAAGGGTGCGCTCGCAAGGGGTGACTCCGCACGGCCTTCGATAAAGCTGAACAACCCGTCGGTGCTCGACGCTCCGCAGCCGAAAACGGAGCAGATGACGCTTGCGGATGCGCGTCAAAACGGCTTATCACGTGCGAAAGCACCTATTCAGCCGACCGAAAAAAGCAAAACTGCAAACGCAGAGCCGCAGCGTGCCGTTTCGGAAGCTTTCACGTCGTATCTCGCAAAAACGGAGAGAGCCGAACAGACAAAGGATGTCGGCGTAAAGTCCGTATACGGCGAGAGAAAAAACGAAACCGAAGCTATGCCGGGCGTCAAACCGAAATCGGACGGAATTAAACGCAGCGCCGAAGACGGGGAAGCAATGTTTATTTTTCGGTCGTCCGATTCGGATCCGATATCGCCCGCCGACGAAAAACGGGAGATATCGTCCGCGACGGGGTATAATGTCCCGTGGGTGAAAAAAACGGGAATAGATATTTTCGTCGACGATGAACCCGTTAAAAAGGATGCGGAAGCGAAAAAAGCTTCGCACGAAATCAGCGCGGCGGGGCAAAGCCTACCGTTGACAACGCAGCCCTCACGGTCGGATGCGGTTTATGCAGCCGGTACCGATGCGGATGTGACGGCGGATGATTTCCGCATTGTCGGTGAGATATTCAAGACTTACATACTTGTCGAGAGGGGCGAAAAGCTTCTCATTATAGATAAACACGCGGCGCATGAGCGCATGATATTCAACAAAATGTCCGCAGCGGCGCAGGATGATTACGCACAGGTGCTTTTGTCGCCCGTCGCGGTCACGCTTTCGGGACGCGAATATGCAGCCGTTACCGAAAATATCGGCATTTTCGCCGAGGCGGGGTTCGCCGTCGAGGATTTCGGAGACGGAACGGTCGCCGTCCGCGAATGCCCGACGGAGCTTACACGAGAGGACATACCGTCGCTTATCGTTGAAATTGCGGGCGAGCTTCTTAAGGGTAACACGCGCGCAAAGCCGGAACGGCTTGAGCGCATACGGGAAACGGCTGCGTGCCGCGCCGCTATTAAGGCGGGCGACGCATTAAAGCCGGAGGAAACATACGCTTTTGTTAAAAGGCTCCTTGCGGACGAAAGCATAAAATACTGTCCGCACGGCCGCCCCGTGATATATGAGCTGTCAAAGCATGAGATAGAAAAACAGTTCGGGAGATTAGGATGAGCGACACGGATAAAAAAATACCCGTTATCGCGGTTGTCGGCGCTACGGCATCGGGAAAAACATCGCTTGCCGCGGAGATCTGTGAGCGCTTTAACGGAGAGGTTGTTTCAGCCGATTCGATGCAGATATATAAGGGGATGAGCATTGCTACCGCAAAGCCGACCGCCGATGAGATGCGAGGCGTGCGCCACCACATGATTGATTTTTTGCCCGTGACCGAAAAATACTGCGTCGCGCAGTATGTTTCCGATGCTTCCCAAGTTATTTTTGATGTGGCGTCGCGGGGTAAAACACCCGTTGTTGCGGGCGGCACGGGACTTTACGTCGACAGCCTGCTGAACGGAACGGTGTTTGAAGACGAACCCGACGGAACGGAGATTCGCGAAAAGCTTCGCCGCCGCCGCGATGCGGAGGGCATTGAGCCTCTCTACCGTGAGCTTGAGCAGGCGGATCCCGACACTGCCC
The DNA here is from genome assembly GCA_900313475.1 of uncultured Eubacteriales bacterium. Lineage (GTDB taxonomy): Bacteria > Bacillota > Clostridia > Oscillospirales > Acutalibacteraceae > RUG806. Next base: position 7,955 of record OMRJ01000144.1, read on the forward strand.
GGTCACTTCACATGAATAACGAAGGCAGAGTTTTACGCGCGCTTGAGGTTTATTATCTCACGGGAGAAAAACCGTCGGAGCGCAGAGTGAGGTCAAGACAGACCGACAGTCCGTTTGAGCCGCTTTACCTCTCGATTGAGTATAAGGACCGTGAGAAGCTCTACGACCGCATAAACAGGCGCGTCGATATTATGGTTGAAAACGGGCTTGTCGACGAAGCACGCAATTATTTTTCGCTTGACAATGCCTGCACGGCATCGGCAGCGATCGGTTACAAGGAGCTTGCACCGTTTTTTGACGGTACGGTAACGCTTGACGAGGCTCTCAACCGCCTTAAACAGGCGACTCGCCGATACGCAAAACGCCAGCTTACATGGTACCGCAACAAAGAATTCGTACACAGAATTTACGCCGACTGCCTGCCCGACGGTATAACAGCCGCCGACGAAGCGGAAAAAATCATTTGCGCTTCGGGCATGTTCGGCACAAAAAGTATAAACGCAAACGATACCGCGTTGTCGCAAACGGCAAGCAGATACACAGGACAGAATAGATATATGCCGATTCAAAAATAATAAACGAAAAGGGAGGGATATGCATGGCGGATAACGGCAAGGGAACATTGAAAAAAAGCGGCGCGGACAACGTTAAAAGCTTCCGCGGAAAATACCGCATAAACACGAACATAGATTTCAGGTTAAGTCCGACCGCAAAGCGTATTGTATACATATTCCTTGCCGCGCTGTTCATAATTGTGCTCGTGCATCAGACATATCTCCGCGTCAAGCCGCAGACGCAGCTCAACACGCAGTCGGCGGTTATAAGACAGATATACGCAAGCGTCGATGTTCCCGCATTTGTTGTCCGTCGGGAATCGGTGCTCCCCGCATCCGGCGGAACGACGGTTGTGCCTTGCGTCGAAAACGGCGGCAAGGTCAGCATAGGTGATGCTGTTGCCGATATATATGTGTCGGAGGCAGCCGCGTCTTCGGCTTCAAAGCTGTCGTCTCTCGAAACGCTTCTCAAATACTATGAGGGAATTGAGAATGTGGAGTCCGCAAATCTTGTTTCTGATATAGGAATATACAATTCAGCCGTGCTTGACAGTTTGCTGTCGCTTAAAAAAAGCATCCTTACAGGAAATCTTTCCGTTCTTGAGGAGCTTGGATATAAATTCAGCGAAAATCTCACCAAAAGACAGATAATTGTCGGAAAAAGTGTTGATGTCAGTGCCGATGCGGCAGCCGTTACAGCTCAAATCGAGCAGATCAAAAGCGCTACGGGAATTAAAAGCACCGTCACTGCGGACAAGTCGGGCAATTTCGTGAACACACTCGACGGGTATGAAGGACTCGGCAGTTTTGACGAAATCAAGAAAATGACATACGGTGATGTTGAGTCGCTGCTCAATTCGCAGCCGTCCGCGACAGGTACCTCAAGCGTCGGAAAGCTGATAACGTCCTTTGTATGGTATGCTGTATGCAACGTTCCCGAAAAAGAAGCGATTAAGCTTGCGGTCGGAAACACGGTGACCGTTACGGTTGACGGCTACGGCAGGGGAGACATCAGGTTTAAGGTCTATGCGAAAAATGAAAATGCGAACGGCTATGTTACACTGATTCTTTCAAATAACGAATTAAACGAGGATCTTGCACTTTTGCGCAAGATAAACATTAAAATACACACGGAGGAATACGCGGGATATGAAATCGACAGAAAAGCACTTCGCACAGTTGACGGAGAAGTGGGCGTTTACGTCCAGCTCGGAAACGTTGTGAGGTTCAAAAAGGTCGATATAGTATACTCCGACGATTCGCTTGTTCTCTCGAAGAAAAAAGAAGGCGAAAGCGGGTACGTTTGCCTCTATGATGAAGTTATAATCGAAGGGACTGATCTTTATGACGGAAAAATTATCGACTGAATGTGATTTTTCCTATCTCGACGAAAATTATGCCGTTATCAAAGAAAACATTGCACAGGCGGCAGTCGCTTCCGGGCGAAGACCCGAAGACGTAACGTTTATGGCTGTGACCAAGACTGTTGCTCCGCCGCCGATAAATCATGTGATTTCGCTCGGAGTCGATCTTATAGGCGAGAACAAGGTTCAGGAGCTTTTGTCGAAGCTTGAATTTCTCAACACCGACAGACTCCGCATGCATATTATCGGACATTTGCAGTCAAATAAAGTGCGGAAGATTGTGGGAATCGTTTCGGGGGTTGAGTCGGTGGACAGTATTTCTCTTGCCGAAGAAATTTCAAAGCGCTGCGTACAGTCGGACTGTAAAATGGACGTGCTGCTTGAAGTCAATATCGGAAACGAAGAAGCCAAAACCGGTTTTACATACGACGGAGCGCTTGAGCGCGCATTTGAAATTGCCGAAATGCCCAACATAAATTTGCGCGGATTTATGGCAGTTCCGCCGATATGCGAGGGCGATACGGTCAGGCGGTATTTCGCGAAGATGAACGGGCTGTACCTCGACGCGAAAGAGAAGCTGTCGGGCAAGGCGATTATTGACACACTCTCTCTCGGTATGTCGGCAGATTATGCCGACGCAATAAAAGAAGGCTCGACTCTTGTAAGAGTGGGCAGCTCGCTTTTCGGTGCGCGGCGTTACTGATAAAAGCGCGGTGCAAGTGAAAATACAAATCTGAATAATGCACAATATACTATAGTTTAAAATAAAAATATTATATTTGAAAGGACAGAAATATGAAACTCGGTGATAGATTGAAAAGGGCGCTTTGCATAGAAGATGCGGATTATTATGAGGACGGAGACGAAAACGAAATCCTCGATGATGAGGACGACGGGTCTGCCCCCGCAAGGGAAAGACTGTTTGCACGTTCCGAAAAAAAACCGGTTCCGGCTCAGTCGGGTTCAACAAAGGTCGTGGATATCCACACCACTGCAAAGCTTCAGGTGGTGCTTAAAAAGCCGGAGCATTTCGACGAGGGCACCGCAATTGCGGACGAGCTTATAGAAAAACGCACGGTTGTTTTGAATCTTGAAGCGACCGCAAAGGACGAAGCCGGAAAGCTGTTGTGCTTTTTGAGCGGCGTGGCTTATGCCAACGGCGGGAAACTGAAAAAAATCGCAAACAACACTTATATTATAACACCCTACAATGTCGATGTTATGGGCGACCTTCTCGACGAGCTTGAAAACAACGGAATGTTCTTCGTCTGATAAGCCGATATTTCCGAAATTAATTCCGAACAGGAGAAAGGACGAGGCAAATGCTTACCCCGGCTCAACTTAAACAGATAAAACTCGAACAGCGTGAGGACGGTTACTATTCCGCACAGGAGGTCGACAGACTTCTCGGTCAGATAGGCGCCGACTATTCGGAGGTCTTTACGGAAAACGGCAATTTGGTGAGAAAGCTCAGTATTCTTGCCGCGAAGCTCGATGAGTACCGCAAGGACGAAACCGTGTTGAGGGATGTTTTGCTCAATGCGCAGAAAAGCGCCGATCTTATCATTTCCACGGCACAGGCACGTGCGGACGAGATGATCGAGGAGGCAAACAAGAGCGTTGCCGATATAGTGAAAACCGCAGACGGAATAGTTGACAATGCAAAGGCAAAAGCCGAGAAAGTCAACGCGGCTGCAGAGGCGGAATACGCAAGCATAATTTCCTCCGCAAAGGTTCTTGCGGAGGGGTACATTAACGCGGCGCAGGAGAATGCCGAAAAGGTAAACGCCGAAACGCAGCGCAGTGTAAATGATCTGCTTGCCGACTGTGACGAAAAGGCTACCGCCGTGCTCGAAAAGGCGCAGGTGCGCGCATCGGAGCTTATGAATGACGCGCAAAAGGCTGCCGACGCGATAGCGGAAAACGCGCAGGCGGATGCCGACGAGGTCCGTGAAGCCGCAAAAAACGAAGCTGCCGAAACCGCGCAGAATATAATAGATGAGGCTAACGAGAAAGCTAAAAAAATCGTCGACGAGGCAAACGACACGGCTGCAAAAACACTTGAAAACGCCAAAGAGGATTCCGACAGTCTTCGCAGTCAGACCGCCGCAACGGCGCAGTCGGTCATGAGTGAAGCGCAGAACAACGCCGCAGAGCTGAAAGAAACGGTTGAAAAATATTCGTCCGAGCTTCGCGAGGACGCACAGAACAAGGCGTCGGCAATCATTGCGGACGCAACCGAAAGGGCGCAAAAGCTGCTTGACGAATCACGCACTGCGGCTGATTCCGTGCTCACGGAGGCGACGGAAAAGGCGAATGCACTTGCCGCAGATTCCGCGGAAAAGGCAAACACCATGCTTGCTGATGCAAAGAGCAGGGCGGAAGCTATGCTGACCGAAGCAAAGACAAATGCCGAAAACGCGGTTGCAGAGGCTCAAAAGTATAAAGATGAGACAACCGAGCAGACGCGCACGGCGCTTGAAAACGCGCAGACGGCGGAAAACGACGCACGTGAAAAGGCATCCGCGCTTTTGACGGAGGCTGAGCAGAAGGCTTATGAAATGCTCGAAGAAGCCAAAACAAAGTCGACCGAAATGATAACCTCTGCGGAGACGGAATCTTCGGAGATGCTTACCACAGCGCAGAGCCGTGCGGACGAGATAAAGGAAGTTACAAACAGAAACGCATACGCAAAGCTTGAAGAAGCGCGTTCAAAGGCAGAAACCGCAGTCGAGGACACCCGCGCGGAAGCGGAAGCCGCGCTTGCGAATGCAAAAGCGGAAGCGCAGGCACTTCTTGACGATGCGAAAAAGCTTGCGGAAGATATAAAGACAAAGACACAGACACAGGCGTCGGAGCTTACCGAAGCCGCAAAAACACAGGCGCTCGGCATAATCGCCGAAGCGAAAATGGCAGCCGCCGCACTTGCCGCGGACACCGAAAAGCGTGTCAGCGAGGCTCTTGAAGCATGCGACGCGACGGTGGAAAAAAACCTTAACGAAGCAAAGGAAAAGAGCAATATTATGGTCAGCGTAGCGACCGAGAACGCTCGCTCAAAGACCGACAGCGCCGACCGCAATGCGACCTCAATGCTGGATGAGGCGAAGAAAAAGTCAGCCGAAATGCTTGTGTCGGCTAAGACCGAATGCGACAGAATGGCGGTTCTTGCAGGCAGTCTTAAGGGGAAGATAACAGACCTTCTCAACACTGCCGCGCAGAATTACAACACTGTGAGAAGTCAGGCGGCATCGCTGCGCGAGAATCTGCAAAAGCAGGTCACTGCGAGTGAGGAGCTGCTTAAGGCACAGCGCGATGCGCTTGCGGTGCTTCCGGCATTTGAAGAAAATGAAGTCTTTAACGTCAATCTCGACGCTGTTGTCGAGCCGCTTCTTGACGGTATAGACGCCGTCGGCGTGCTTGCGGGGTTCGGAATTTCCGCCGATCGTGAAGTCGCAAAGGAACCGATAGAGGATGCCCCCGACCTTTCGTCTATGGCTGCCTTTGAAAAGAGCGCCGCTGTCGAAATAACGGCAGATACATCCGCCGCCGACGAAAAGGCGCGTGAAATAGCTGATAACGACACGGAAAAGTTCGTTTCCGAAAACTCAAAATTTGAAGATGTTTCGGGTGTTACTCTGCCCGAAAAACAGTCCGCAGCCGAAAACGGAGACGGCGAACATACCGATATAATAGCCGGTATTCCCGACGAAATCGGATTTGACGGAGTGCAGAATGTGCCCGAATACAGCGCCGATGCGTTTGCGTCGCATGCCGCGAAAGTCCGCGAGAAAATAGCCTCAGCCGCCGAGATCGGCGAAAAGACCGTTTCGAGTATTGCAGACGCGGGCGCGGAGGCAATCGCGGCTGCCGAAGCTGTGTCCGAAGTCGAAGCCGAGCCGATAACCGACGGTGAAAAAGACGGGAATGCGGCGAAGGACGAAAAAACAACGGCACCGGAATCCGTCGACGCGGGCTTCACATTTGATTTTTCCGCTGCGGAGGAGGAATACTCGGCACCCGCAGTCGAAGCTCCGCAAATTGACAGTGTCCCCGAAGTTAAGGCGGAACAGATTCCCGATGTCTCCGCATTTGACGATTTTGACGATTTCGGTGACTTTGAAGATATAGAGGTCGAAGCGCCCGCAGGCATTTCGGACGTTAACGACAAGAATAACGGCGGAGCCGACGCAATCTCCGACGACGATATCGCAAGCAGCATTTCAGGCAAGATCGCCGCAATGCGCAATTCCTCACCCGAAAACGATAACGGCGGAATTTTTGACGATACGCTCGGTGAACCCGAAGCAATAACCGAAGCGCCGACTGTCGAAGGTTCGGATGCTTCAGACAGTGAAAGCGGCGGATTCGATTTCGATTTCTCCGTATTTGAAAACACTCCCGCGCCGCGTCCCGTTCACGAAAACGGCGCAAAGAAGAAGCGCAGGAACAGGAAGAAAAAATAACGGAGGCAGATTTTGAAGGATACAACAAAAAGGATTTTGAGATTTGCCGCGCAGATTGCAGCTGTCGGTCTTCTTGTGTGGATCGATCGCATTATAAAAAATGCGGCTGCGGCAGGCCTGTACGGTAAAGGAACGAAAGTGCTTGTAAAGGGATTTTTGGGACTTTGCTATGCAGAAAACACCGGCGCGGCGTTCAGCATGTTCAATACCTCCACCGACGTGCTTTCGGCAGTCACCGGGGTGATTATGGCGGCGGCGCTTGTGCTGCTGTTCGTGATAAAAAACAAGCCGAAAATATACGATATCTGCGTACCGCTTATCATTGCGGGCGGAATGGGCAATCTGCTTGACCGACTGACGCGCGGATACGTTATCGACTACATAAGAACCCTGTTTATTGATTTTCCGATTTTTAATTTTGCGGATATTCTCATAACGTGCTCATGCGGCGCGGTGATAATATATCTGATATATGAGATGATAACCGATACAAAAAAAGAAAAAGCAAAAAAGGCAGCCGGGTTCAACGGTCAAGGTGCCGTAAGCGGCGAAAACAGAGAAAACCGAGAAAACGGCGGTGACGCCGAATGACGCTGCTCTCGCTGACCGTACCGCCCGAATATGCCGGGCTGCGGTTGGACAAGACTATTCCGCTGCTCAACGGTGAACTGTCGCGCTCTGCGGTGCAGAGGCTTATCGAGTCGGGAGGCGTTACCGTGAACGGATCGGCTCCCGACAAAAAGAAAAAGCTTGCGGACGGCGATCGCATTGAAATTGAGGTTCCCGACCCCGAAATCCTCGATGCTGTACCGCAGAATATACCGATTGAAATTGTATACGAGGACGACAGTCTGCTGGTGGTGAACAAGCCGAAGGGAATGGTTGTCCACCCCGCGGCGGGAAATCCCGACGGAACGCTTGTAAACGCGCTTTTATACCACTGCGGCGGACGGCTTTCTTCTGTAAACGGCATTATCCGTCCCGGAATCGTTCACCGTATTGATAAAGATACATCCGGACTTCTGATAGTCGCAAAAACGGACGAAGCACACAAGGGACTTTCAGAGCAGATAAAAGCTCACTCGTTTAAGCGCGAATACCGCGCCGTTGTGATTGGACACATGCCGCAGTCGAGCGGAACAATAGAGTATCCGCTCGGACGAAGCAGGAACGACCGTAAAAAGCAGGCGGTCAACGGCTTGAATCCGCGAGACGCAATCACGCATTATGAGACGCTTTTAAGTTTTGAAGGCTTTGATTATGTCCGTTTCACGCTTGAAACGGGGCGGACTCATCAGATAAGAGTTCACTCGGCTTATATCGGGCATCCCGTAGCCGGCGACGCGGTCTACGGCGATGCAAGAAAGACCTGCGGACTTTCGGGGCAATGCCTGCACGCCGCGGTCATAGGCTTCGTTCACCCCGTCTCGGGAAAATATCTTGAATACAGTGCTCCGCTTCCGCCTTATTTTACTGAGTTTCTCCGTAAAAACGGCATAACGGACACTGACATAGAAAACGCAGAAAAACACAAAAAAATATAACAAGGAGAGTGCTTTTAATGGACAAAGCAGAGAAAAAACAGCTCAAAAAAATCGCCTGTAACGTGAGAAAAGGCGTTATCGAGGGCACATTCAACGCAAAGAGCGGTCATCCCGGCGGCTCGCTTTCGATAGCGGATATTCTCACTTACCTCTACTTTAAAGAGATGAACATCGACCCCGCCGACCCGCACAAGGCAGACAGGGACAGACTTGTTCTCTCAAAGGGACACGCCGCGCCCGCTCTTTACGCGGTGCTCGCCGAGAGAGGATATTTCCCGGTTGAGGATCTCAAGACCCTCCGTAAGTCGGATTCCTATCTTCAGGGACATCCCAACATGAATTACGTTCCCGGCGTCGACATGAGCACCGGCTCACTCGGCCAGGGGATTTCCGCCGCAGTCGGTATGGCTCTTGCTTCAAAGCGCGACGGCGATAAATTCAGAGTATATACCGTTCTCGGCGACGGCGAAATTGAAGAAGGTCAGGTTTGGGAGGCTGCAATGTTTGCTTCGGCAAAGCATCTTGACGGACTTACCGTTATCGTCGACAATAACAATCTTCAGATCGACGGTACCGTTGAGGAAGTCAACTCACCATATCCCATTCCCGAAAAATTTGCTGCGTTCGGATTTAATACCGTCGAGATATGCGGCCACTGCTTCGATGAGATAGAAAAAGCGATCGAAGAAGCAAAGGCGACGAAGGACAAGCCTACTGCAATCATAATGAAGACCGTAAAGGGCAAAGGCGTTTCGTTCATGGAGAACAAGGTAAACTGGCACGGCAGCGCTCCCAATAAGGAGCAGTATGACGAGGCCATGGCGGAGCTTGACGCGGCAATCGCTGCGCTTGACGCAGAATAAGGAGGACAGCAAAATGGCAGATATTATTAAAACGGCAACAAGAGATGCCTACGGCAAGGCGCTCGTAGAGCTTGGCGAGAAGAACGAAAAGCTTGTTGTGTTCGATGCCGACCTCGCGGCGGCAACCAAAACCGGTATGTTCAAAAAGGCTTTCCCCGACCGCTTTATCGACTGCGGCATAGCAGAGGGCAATATGATGGGCGTTGCGGCAGGCATGGCTACGGCGGGTTACACGGTTTTTGCAAGCTCGTTTGCGATGTTCGCCGCGGGCAGAGCCTTTGAACAGATAAGAAACACGATAGGATACCCTCATATAAATGTAAAAATAGGTGCGACCCACGCCGGCATTTCCGTCGGAGAGGACGGCGCAAGCCATCAGTGCTGTGAGGATATCGCGCTTATGCGCACCATCCCCGGCATGACGATAATCAACCCCGCCGACGATATCGAAGCGCGTCTCGCCGTTTTTGCGGCTGCCGAGCATGACGGTCCCGTCTACATGCGTTTCGGACGTCTTGCGGTGCCGAGAGTGTTTGATGACAGTTATAAATTCGAAATCGGCAAGGGTGTTTATCTCAACAAGGGCACCGATGTAACGATCATTGCAACCGGACTTCTCGTCGAAAGAGCTATCCAGGCGGCAGAGCTTCTTAAAAACGAGGGTATCAGCGCGTCGCTCATCAATATGGCTACCATTAAGCCCATTGACCGCGATATTATTCTCGATGCCGCTAAAACGACAGGCTGCATAGTTACCGCAGAGGAACACAACATTATCGGCGGCTTGGGTTCCGCCGTCGCAGAGGTCGTTGCCGAGGAATATCCCGTTCCCGTGCTGCGTGTCGGAGTCGAAGACACATTCGGTAAATCCGGCCCCGCGCTTGAGCTGCTTGAGATCTTCGGCCTTAATGCGCAGAATATCGTCGCGAAGGCAAAAAGAGCGATAGAGCTTAAAAAATAAGAGTACAAATAAAGGACAGTAAAGTAATGAACAGCATTCTTGATCTTAAATTCGCCAAATACTTTATCGACACCTGTCACCAGTCATGGCTCAAAGGCTGGAACGAGAGAAACGGCGGCAACATGAGCTACAGAATGAAGCCCGAAGAGGCTGCCGAGTGTGAAAAGTTTTTTTCGTATGATAACCCCGAAAAACCGATAGGTCTTTCCGTGCCTAATCTGTCGGGCGAGTGCTTCATGGTTACGGGCAGCGGGAAATACTATAAAAATATTCTCCGCGAACCCGAAAACAACATCTGCATAGTTAAGCTTGATGAAAAAGGCGAGAATTACCGAATTGTTTGGGGACTTAAAGAGGGCGGTGTCCCTACAAGCGAGCTGCCTACGCATCTTCTCAATCATTCCATAAAAAAAGAACTTACGAACGGCGAATACCGCGTTATAATGCACGCGCATCCCGCAAATATCGTCGCGCTCACATTCCTTCTCCCGCTTGAAGACAAGGTCTTCACAAGAGAAATATGGGAGATGATAACGGAGTGTCCGATAGTATTTCCCGCAGGAATAGGCGTGCTCCCCTGGATGGTATGCGGAAGCGCCGACATTGCCTATGCAACGGGTGAAAAAATAAAGAAGTACGACGCGGTCATTTGGTCGCATCACGGTATTTTCTGCGCGGGACCCGATTTTGACACGGCTTTCGGTCTTATGGATACTATCGAAAAATCCGCCGAAATTCTTATCAAAACAATGTCGTGCGGCGGAAAAAAACGCTGCATTACTTCCGAACAAATCATGGCGTTGAGTGAGCCTTATCACGTCAATATAGACAAAACCATGCTGGAATAATTAACACTTCTGACGAAAATTTTTGTTTCTCTTGTAAATTGTCCTGAGATGTGATAAAATTTTTTGAAGAAATGCTTTATCAGGATCGGTGAAAGAATAATGGCAACTTATTGTCCTAAATGTAATTATAAATTGAGAATACGCGATTGGCGTCCCGAATGCCCGAAGTGCGGTGTTAACGTTATGTACTACGGCAATGAGGAGCGTTTGAGAAAAGAAGCCGATGCGGCTGAATACCACCACGCTATGACGCAGCCGAAATACGACCGTCTTAAGTTTTCTCTTATCGGTCACCCGCTGTCGATAGTCCGTCTGGTGCTCGGATTACTGCCTGTTGCGGCAATGCTTATTCCGTCCGGCAAGCTGAATTACACCCTGCCTTTTGCGGAGCATTCCGACGCCGTCAGCTTTATCTCGGTTATTCAGTTTATCACCGACAAAGGACTTGATTTCGGTCTTCTTAAATCTCTTTGCGGCACGGAGCTTCTCGGTTCCGCAATGGTTTGCTGGGCACTCGCCGTGGCAGGTGTGCTCGGTGTGGCTGTGACAAGTCTTGTCGGCTGGATAATGCTCACTCTCTCCTGCTCCCCGAAAGGCTTTCGGCGCAACATTGCGTTCCCGGTTATCGGAATGGTGTTTGCTACGGTCGGTTTTGTTTCGTATGCCGTAATGGTGTCAAAGCTCAACGCCGCAGTGCCCGATGTTTTTAACGGAACCGTTATGCCGTGGGCGTATATCCTTGTGCTTGTTCTTTTCGCGGCTATGATAGTCGTAAACGTTATCTATAAAAAGAAAAACATTCAGGTCAAATACAAGGATGTTTCCGAACTTCTTATTCCTTACAATGAGCGCCCCTCCACCATCGCAAAGAAAAAAGCCGAAGCTGCGGCTGCCGCCAAATAAAACAGAACGCATACAAAGGCGTGTCGAAAAACAAAATACTGCCGACGTGTTTGTTTAATGCGTCGGCTGTTTTAATAAGTGCAAAACGACCGCTTTTATGTTTCGATTGTATACTATGATAAATAACAGCATGTATAATTTTATTTGTCCCGTGTGCGCCGCGCCGTTTGAACGTGTCGGCGGCGTGTTCAGGTGTTCGGGCGGCCATTCGTTTGATATTGCCAAAGAAGGCTACGTAAATCTGCTGACGGGAAGCCGATCGGGTGCTCTTACGGGCGACAGTGCCGATATGGCCCGGTGCCGCCGTGCCTTTCTGTCAAAAGGTTTTTTTGACGCGCTGTCAAACGAACTGTGCCGCATTGCCGAAAAATACGGCGTTAAGGGCAGCGTGCTTGACATTTGCTGCGGTGAGGGACACTATTCTTCATTTTTCAAGAATCATATACCCGAATCGAATGTCCTCGGCTTCGACCTTTCGCGCGAAATGGTGAAGCGAGCCGCGAAACAGAATAAAAATGTCGGCTATGCCGTTGCAAATATGACCTCCGTTCCTGTCCCCGACGGTTCCGTCGACTGTGCTTTTCACCTGTTTGCGCCGTTTTGTGCATCCGAATTCATGCGTATTTTGTCTCCGAACGGTATTCTTATAAGTGTTGTCGCAGGCGCGGAGCACCTTATCGAGCTGAAAAATCTTTTGTATGACAAGCCGTATCCGAACGATGTGCACGACCCTTCCGACGGCGGGGCGGAAATTATCGAAGAATATGATCTCAAGGATAAAATAGCATTGCGGTCAAACGAAGATATCCGGGCGCTGTTCAATATGACGCCCTACTGCCGTCATACACCGACGTCGGGTATACAAAAGCTTTCGCAAACGGACAGACTTGATGTATCGTTGTGTTTCCATGTTTTTATTTTCGGAAAGAGAGAAAGATTGAAAAATGAGCTTTAAGCTTAAAGAATTTACCCCTCCCGATTTTTCGCGGGAAGAATTTAATAAAATGCCCGATGCCGTGACGGTGCCTGCTCCGGCAGATTTCGTGTGTCCCGACAATTACCATGCCACTACTATTTTTCCGGAATATTTTAAGGCCGGCGGCAAGTGGATACTGGCGGAGGAATCACGCATGGACTGCGTCGCGGTATTGTGCGGCGACGGGAAAATAGCCGTGAAAGAGTTTCGCCGTGTGAAAAAGGGCGACCGTGTTTTTGTCGGTCGTACCGAAAACGGGGAGAACGGCATCCTTGTTTGGCCCGACGGTTTTACTTCCGTGTCACGCGGACTTTCGGACACATTTTCTTTCCGTCAGGGCAGAAGCCGCGAAACGGCTTTTTCGCGTGACTATGACAGGCTGTACGATTTGCTGCGCCATGAGCGTGAGCACGGAAATATTGTGTGGATACTCGGTCCCGCGGTTGTGTTTGACCACGATTCGCGCGCCGCGTTTTCGACGCTTGTGAAAAACGGCTATGCGGACGCCGTGCTTGCGGGCAATGCGCTTGCGACGCACGACCTTGAGGGCGGATATAAGCGCACCGCGCTCGGACAGGATATTTACACGCAGCGCTCGCGTGAAATGGGGCACTACAATCATATAGATACAATAAATAAAGTCCGTTCCTACGGCTCTATTCCCGCGTTTATTGACGGGGAGGGGATAGAGGACGGAATAATTTACAGCTGCGTGAAGCACAACGTCCCGTTTGTGCTGTGCGGCTCGATACGCGACGACGGTCCGCTGCCTGAGGTATATGCGAATGCATACGAAGGGCAGGATGCGATGCGTGCGTGCATAAAAAAAGCGACAACGGTGATTGCAATGGCAACTACGCTTCACACCGTGGCGGGCGGCAACATGACGCCGTCCTTCAGGGTCATGCCCGACGGCAGTATAAGGGAAGTGTATTTCTATTCGGTCGACGTTTCGGAATTTGCCGTTAATAAGCTTGCCGACAGAGGTTCGCTTGCGGCAAAGGGTATAGTTACAAATGTTCAGGATTTTATCGTGAACGTGTGCAAAGGACTCGGCCTTGAGCCTGCGGAACGCGAATAACCGTTCGGGGCAGCGGGCGGTGCGGATGCGAATCCTATCAGTCTGCGTAAAAAAATCCGAAAATCAAAAAAGAAAGGCGGCTGAATGAATGCCGATATCATTTGACGATTCCAAAAAAATCTTTAAGCTCGATACCCCTTCTTCCACCTATGCGTTTAAGGTGTATGACGAAAACTATCTCATACATCTCTATTACGGCGCATATGTGCCGGACAACGATTTTGACGGCTATGAAAAAAGGCGTCAGTATGCGTCGTTCAGCGCATCGAATGCGCATCTGACCCATACGGGTTTTTCTGCCGATACATATCCCATGGAAATAGGCTGCAACGGCTGCGGTGATATGAGAATTTCGGCTTTGCAGATAAGAAATGCGGACGGCAACGCATCTACCGACGTGCGCTATGTCTCGCATAAAATCTACAGCGGAAAGCCCGCCCTGCCCGGTCTGCCCGCGCTTTATGCCAACGATGACGGCGAATGCACAACGCTTGAGGTTGTCACTCTCGACAAGGTGACGGGAGCCGAGGTGACGCTCATTTATACGGTCTTTGAGAAGCTTTCGGCTATGACTCGCTCCGTGGTTGTCAAGAACACGTCCGACAAGACCTTTGAAATAGAAAAAGTGATGAGCTTTTGTCTTGATATGGAGAGCGACGAATACGATCTCATTACTCTCTACGGCAGACACAACAGTGAACGTCATTTTGAAAAGCGTCCGCTTGCGCACGGCTATCAGGGCATCGGCAGCCGCAGAGGTACATCCTCGGCGCAGCAGAACCCGTTTATGGCGCTTCTGTCGCATAACGGCAGTGAGGATTTCGGCGACGCCTACGGCTTCAATCTCGTGTACTCGTGTAATCACCTCTGTGAAACGGAGGTCGATTTCAACAATTGCACGCGTGTTATGATGGGCATAAACCCGACCGATTTCGGATGGCTGCTTGCTCCGGGAGAGAGCTTTTACTCGCCGGAAGCGGTTCTTGTTTATTCAAACGAAGGGCTCGGCGGCATGAGCCGCACTTTCCACCGCCTTTACAACAGCAATCTTGTCCGCGGAAAATGGAAACACCTTAAGCGTCCTCTCCTTGTCAATAACTGGGAGGGCACCGGTATGAAGTTTGACGACGAAAAGCTCTATGCCATCGCGAAGTGGGCAAAAGAAACGGGCATTGAAATGCTTGTTATGGACGACGGCTGGTTCGGTCACCGTGACAATGACCGTTCGTCGCTCGGTGACTGGTTTGAGGATTCAAAGAAATTCAAAAACGGCATGACGGGCTTTATAAACAGCGTTAAAGATCTCGGTCTTAAATTCGGCATTTGGTATGAGCCCGAAATGATCTCGCCGGACTCCGAGATATACAAAAAACATCCGGACTGGTGCATTCATGTCCCGAACCGTGACCGCAGTGTCGGCAGATGGCAGTATGTTATGGACATGACGCGCGAGGACGTGAGAGATTATCTGTTTAATATAATGAGCGATATTCTCGGAAATAACGCTATCGACTACATCAAATGGGATTTTAACCGCAACATTACAGAAGCCGGTTCCGCGCTGCTTCCGCCCGAACGCCAGAAGGAGTTTTTCCACCGCTTTATTCTCGGCACATATGAGCTGATGGACAGAATAACAAAGGCGTTCCCGCATTTGCTGTTTGAAAACTGCTCCGGAGGCGGCGGAAGATATGACCCCGGCATGATGTATTTCTCTCCGCAGATATGGTGCTCCGACAACACCGACGCCCTGTCTCGCGTTGATATCCAGTTCGGCTCGTCTCTCTGCTATCCCGCGTCGGTTCAGGGGGCGCATGTTTCCGCAAGCAAGCGCTCCGGATATGAGACTAAGCGCAACGTCGCAATGTGGGGCTCGTTCGGCTATGAGCTTGACCCTGCCGATATCAGTGAGGATGCGCGCGCGGAGATTCGCGGACAGATTGCCGATTATCACAAATACTATGACCTTATTCATTACGGCGACCTTTACCGCATTATTTCCCCGTGGGACGACCCCTATAAGTGCGCATGGGAATTTGTGAGCGAGGACAAGTCGAAGGCGATGCTCACGTTGCTTATAAAGTTCGCAACGGAGCGACGCAATTTCGTGATAAAGCTCAAG
The DNA here is from genome assembly GCA_900313475.1 of uncultured Eubacteriales bacterium. Classification (GTDB taxonomy): domain Bacteria; phylum Bacillota; class Clostridia; order Oscillospirales; family Acutalibacteraceae; genus RUG806. Next base: position 23,634 of record OMRJ01000144.1, read on the forward strand.
GGACTTGATGCCGGCAAAAATTATATTTGCGATTTTGACGGCAGGATCCGCTCAGGCGCTATGCTCATGAACGCGGGAATAAACCTCCACGAAGTGCCCGAAAAGGACGGCTACAGCCTGGCAATACACTTTGAAGAAGTAAAGTAAACATGACAATGCGGTGCTTCCGTATTTAATACGTTACTTCAATGAACAAAACAAAAGACTATACTTTACAATGCATTTTAATGCAAAACGTAAAATATAGTCTTTTTTGCTTTTCGAAGTGTGCTTTAATGATTCAGCGATATATCCTTTTCGAGAACAGATGCGCTTTTTATTCTACCGATTTGAGTGACGATACCATGTCGATATGCTTTATCTTTTTGCGGAGCATGAGGTTTACCGACACTATAAACAGCACCGTAAGTCCGCAGGCAATGAGATAATTATACCAGCATACCGTCTGTCCGTACATGACCGCGTCGATAGATGTGTAGGTTATCAGCAGTCTGTGCAGCACAATGCCGAGCGCCACGCCGAGCGCAAGACCGAATACCGACAGGATGACATTTTCACGGTAGATGTAGTCATTCATTTCTCTGTCCGTAAAGCCGAGCACTTTGAGTGTTGCAAGCTCGCGGTTGCGTTCTATGATGTTGATGTTTGAGAGATTGTAGAGAACAACAAAAGCCAAAACGGTTGCAGACACTATAAACAGAAGAATAACCCACGAGAGAGCCGCCGTTATGCGTCCGATGCTCTGTGTCGTATCGGAGGTGTAGGATAGCGCGGTTATCCCGTCGGTGAGCACCATATCGGAGGCAAGGCGTCCTTTTGCATTCGCAGTCGCGTCCGCATCGTCCGAAAGAACGTTGTCGGAGAGAAGACCGAGTGCGTAGAAGTATTCGGGATCATGTGATGTCGCCGCACGGTATACGCTTTCTGTCATGTAAATGTAGTGGAACGTGTAGTTTTCGGCTATCGCGCTTACCGTTACGCTGTAAACGTTTCCGTCGGAATCGGAGAAGTTTATCGCATCCCCCGTCTTGACATTTGCCGTTTTTGCAAGCTTTTCGGTTATTATCGCGCCCGTATTGTCAAGCGTCAGCTTTTCTCCGGTGTGCCTGTCTCTTAAGTCTATAAAGGTCGGCAGCGAGGCGGGTTTTTCGGGGACAAAAACATAAACATCGGTCTTTTTGTTCGTTTCGGCGCCGAAACCCTCCATTGATTTCATACCGACAAGTGTCAGATCCCTGATTCGGGCATCCGAAGCCGCGGCATTGAACGACGCGGTGTGCGTACCCGTTGTCTGAGCATTGTCAAAGGCTATCTGAAAGTCATATTTTGATATTGCGTTTTCGCCGTACTGCTTTGCCGTAATTGCCGAGACGGAATCATACATACCGAGACTTGCGAGAATAAGCGCGCAGCATCCCGCGATTCCGATCACCGTCATGAGAAAACGTGTTCTGTACCTGAAAAGATTGCGAGCCGTAACCTTTGTTGAAAAGCTCAGTTTTTTCCACACTGCGCTCACTCTTTCGAGGAGGATGCGTTTGCCCGCTTTTGGAGTTTTGGGACGCATCAGCACACTCGGTGCAAGCTTCAGGTCTTTCATGAGAGATGCCGCGGTCGACAGAGTGGTGCATGCAACCGACAAGAGGAAGCATATCAGAATATCAAGCCACGGAATTTTGTATATAAGCGACGGCATGGAGTACATTATTCCGTATGCCGAATTTATCGCATACGGGAACAGAAATATTGCGGTTGAAACACCTAAAAGAGTACCGAAAATACAGGCGCTCAAAGAATAAATGATATATTTGAGCATTACGGCGCCCGAAGTGTAGCCGAGAGCTTTATATGTGCCCAGAAGCACGCGTTCTTCATCCACAAGGCGTGTCATGGTCGTAAGACAGACAAGTGCCGCAATCAGGAAGAAAAAAAGCGGGAAAATATTTGAAAGGGCGGCAATATTCGATACAGACTGACCGTAGCTTGAATATCCCGGAGTTGCCGTTCGGTCGTATACGCTCCATTTTACGTTGTCGAGCCGTGCATACAGCTCCTTTGCGGAGTTAAGCTCCGCCCTTGACGCAGCAAGTGACGAAGTAAGCTGTGTGTCCGCTTCCGCGCGTTTTTTCTGTGCCTGCTCGAGGTTTGCAGGAGCAGACTGCACCTGTTGTGTAAGCTCTTTAAGCTTTGCCTCCTCCTGTATCTTTTGAATTTGAAGCTGTAACTCGCCGCTTTGTATCGAAATACCCTTTTGCGTAAGCTCGTCCTTGTAGTTTGCGAGGTCGGTGGCTGCGTTGTCGAGTTGCTTTTTTGTAGCGGCGCTGTCGGCGGATGCTTTTTCGAGCGTCGTTTTCATTGTTTCGAGGTTTGCCGCGAGAGCGTCAAGCAGCGCCTTTTTTTCTTTTATCTGCTTTTCCTGGTCGGCAAGCTTCTGCTTCTGCTGTTCGATATAAGGCTCGACATTTGCAATTATCTCCATTGCAAGTCCCTGTGTCGTAAGGGACTTTATCGCATTGTAAAGCTCCGGATAGGTTGTTTGCATCATGGTGATGACAGCCTGAACCTGTTCCTGTGAGCTTGCGGTAATATTTTTGTCCTGAATGGACTGCATTACATTGTCGGCTGCGTTAATAAGCGAATTTGTGGTGCTTATTGCGGTGTTAAGCGTGTTAACCTGCTGGCGAGCCGATGTGCATTCTGTATAGAGCCTGTCGTACTGCTCCTGTTTTTCGGACAGCGTTTTCACGCTCTCGTCATATTTTTCCTTGTTTGTTTTCCATAGCTCGTATTTGCTTTGATAGTCTTTAAGAGCCGCGTCAAGCTGTGCGGAATTGTTGCCCAGCGTGTTTTTCGCGTCCGCAAATTTTTCGTCAAATTCCGCTTGTGCGTCGGCAAGCAGCTTTTCACCGTTGTCAACGAGCTGCTGAAGCGTTTCTATTGTGCTGTCAAGCTCTTTCATAGCGCTTGTAGCGTCCGACGATTTTTCGGTTATGGTTTTTTCGCCGTCTTCTATCTGTTTTAAAAGTTGCGGACGCAGCGTTGTGACACGCTGTTTTACCTGTGTGTCGGAGAGCGATTTCACTGCGCTCTCATAGGGTGCTATATAGTTAAAGTATTCGTCCGAAAACGGTTCATAGCTGTCGCTGCCGTCGACCTTAGCGTATATTTCGGTGTAGTAATCGGTCGAAAAAGCTTCATCCGGAATAAGAATAAATGTGCCTATTTTACCGCTGCCGATATTCGTGTTTCCGCGTTCAAACGAAATATAATAGGGAGAGCGGATTATCCCTACAATTGTAAATTCCGACACCGATAATCCCGTGGGCGTGTCGCCGCCTGCCTTCTCGAGAGTAATTTTGCTGCCGATAACAAAAGAACCTGGAGTGGACAGCTCACTTGCGTCGACAAGACATTCTCCCGCAGACGACGGATATTTACCCTCGATGAGCTGAACCCTGTTTATATAGTTGCCGTCATCAACTCCGTTTAAGAAATTGGCGATGTCGGCGGGTGATATACCGTAGGCACGCGTGCTTATCTGTGTGCCGTCAATGTCGGCTTCGATTTCGCCGTTAACCCGAACAAGAGCATCAATGAATTTTTCTCCCTTTGCATATTCTATTCCGTTGAGCTTTTTTATCGCACCGACATCGTCGTCCGTCAGTCCTGCGGAGGATTGAACGCGGATATCCATAAGATTGTATTCCGAAAAATACTCTCGTGCCGTGGCGAACATGTCGGGCGCGGTCGCCTTAATGCCCGCGAAAAACGCGGTACCGAGAGCCACTATAAGCATAATTGAAATATAGCGGCTGAAGCTTTTCTTTACGGTGCGCAGAGTATCCCTGAAAAGCATTTTAGTCAATTCGGATTCCTCCTTACCATTCCAGCCGATTAACGGACAGCGGATTGTCATTAACGGCTATTCTTCGCACCCGTCCGTTCTTCATTGTTATAACTCTGTCCGCCATCGGAGAGAGGGCTGTGTTGTGTGTTATAATAATCACTGTCATTCCCGTGTCGCGGCACGTGTCCTGCAGCAGGGACAGTATCTGCTTGCCGGTGGCATAGTCAAGTGCCCCCGTAGGTTCGTCACAGAGCAGTATTTTCGGGTTTTTTGCAAGTGCGCGCGCAATTGACACACGCTGCTGTTCGCCGCCCGAAAGCTGTGCGGGGAAGTTGTTCATTCTCGCTCCGAGTCCCACACGTTCAAGCACCTTGTCGGGACTTAACGATTTGTTGCTTATCTGCGTGGCAAGCTCAACATTTTCAAGGGCGGTGAGGTTCGGCACAAGGTTATAAAACTGAAATACAAAGCCGACGTCGTGACGTCTGTAGAGCGCGGTACGTTTTTCACTGAAATTGTTTATCAACTCGCCTCCGACTCTTACCTTGCCGTCATCGCAGCTGTCAATACCGCCGAGAATGTTGAGCACGGTGGTTTTTCCGGCTCCCGACGGACCTACTATCATACACAGCTCGCCCTGTTCGACGGAAAAGGACACGCCGTCGAGTGCGTTTATGGTCACTTCACCCATTTTGTATTTCTTGTAAACCGATGAAAGCTCGATAAAACTCATTGACCTATACCACCTTAGTCGGGAAAAGCATGTCCGCATCGGACGCTAAACGTGAACATGCGGACGTACCTCACCTATATTACAATTATTATATATTATTATATCAGTTCAGTCAATCGAAAAATGTCAAAATTCGCAAAACCGTTCGTTTCTTCATCTCGAAAAGGGAACTGTATGAAATAAAATACAAGAAAACAGAATAAAAAACCGTTTGCCGAACGCACGGCGCTTGACAATGCTTTTTGCCGCATATATAATGTAATTTAACTATCTTCAGACGGCGGAAAAGAAAAAAGAAACGGAGCATTACATATGAGCGTTGAAAGAATACCCTTCGGTCTTATGCCCGACGGGAGAAAAGTTTACAAATATATTATCACAAACAATAATGAGTACAGTGTACATATTTTGACGCTCGGTGCCACGCTTAATTCTTTTATAGCAAAGGATAAAAACGGAGAGAATCTCGACGTGCTTCTCGGTTTTGATTCCGTTGAAGACTATCTGGAGCTGTCCGACTATCAGGGCGCAACCGTCGGTCCCGTCGCAAACCGTATAGGCGGCGCATCGTTTGATATCGGAGCGAAGCACTATGAGCTTGTCGCAAACGAAAAAGACGTTACCTGCCTTCATTCCGGCGGAGAGTTCAGCTTTGCCCTCTGGAATGCGGTTGTGGTCGATTCCGACGCGGTCGAGTTCGGCTACACAAGTCCCGACGGTCAGGGAGGCTTCCCCGGTGAAACGTCTGTAAAGGTCATTTTCAGTTTGAAGGACGATAATAAGCTCACAATAAAGTATGAGGCGGTCAGCGACCGCGATACATTTATTAATTTAACAAATCACGCTTATTTTAACCTTAAAGGCTACGGAAACGGCACGATTCTCGACCACACAATGCAGATAAATGCCGAAAAATACACACCTGTAGACGAAATGAGTATTCCCTACGGCAGAAACGATTCCGTCGAGGGTACTCCGTTTGATTTCCGAAAGCCCGTTATGATAGGCGACCGTATCGACGATGACAACGAACAGCTTAATTTTACCGGCGGTTTCGACCACAATTTCTGTGTCAGCGGCGAAATCGGTGAGCTTCGTCCGTGTGCGGAAACATTTTGTGCCGAAAGCGGTATAAAAATGAATGTTTATACAACGCTTCCCGGTGTTCAGTTCTACGCGGGCAATTTCCTCAACGGAACAGCCGGAAAAAAAGGCGTGCCTATGGAAAAGCGCAGCGGATTCTGCCTTGAAACACAGTATTACCCCGATACACCCAATAAACCCGATTTTCCTCAGTGTTTTTTTAAGGCGGGCGAAAAGTACGAGTCCGAAACGGTGTACGGATTTCATACGGCAGGAGGTTCGGACAACGCGCAATAAGCGTTGTTTGCTTAGAATACCTGACGTATTTGCAAGGGTTTTAACGCGGCATGAGCGAAAATCAGCCGGTAAAACCGACACGGGTTCAAGTCCCGTCAGCCTACGGCTCAAATGCCGGAAAAACGCACCGGCGCACATTCGTTTTCGGTATGAAAAACTTACCTCTCCGTTCCTATTGACAAGCAGCCGATTTTGTTATATTATTGTATAGATAATTTTGTTTTATTGCATATTTGTCCGGGAGGCATAAACAGTGAAAAAACGTTCTGTTTACAGCTTAATATCGGTGTTCGTGCTGATAATCGCAGTGCTGACGGCGCCTGTTGCCGATGCGGCTATCCTCACGTTTGAAACTCAAAACAGCTATGCTTCTCCCGACAGTGCATGGCTCACCGATGTCGTTATCAATGAGGACACCGCCACGGTCGCGGGGCTCGTTCAGAGAGCGCATTTTTCTCCCGTTCCGGTTTATAAATATTCCGAAACCCCCGAAAGCTTCAAAAAAGACGTCTCCTACTATACCTCGATATATTCGCTCAACGACGGCATGCAGAAAGCGGGATATGTTTATCTGTTTGATCTGCTGAACAAAAACTCAAACATTATCGCCGCAAATGTTTCGGACAGTGCGGTGAGGGACTATTTGGAGGGCGTAGGAATCGTTTATCCGTCCGAGGTGGACGCCGATGAGCTTGTTATGGCGCGCGCTCTCTATACTGCGATGATAACGGGTGCCTATGCGGGGATCTCTCCCGACGGCAAGAGTCTTGACGAAATGATAATCGGTTACGTGAGTGCATTTTCCGGGATAGATGCGGCGTCGCTGAAGCAGTGGATGCCTCAAAACAGCGTTCTTTCGCTCGATGAATATATTCTCGCCGCGTCAAAGCTGGCGCTTTGGACGAACGGCTACGATGTTACAGCCGATACGGATTCAAATGAGGTTTTTCGCCTTATAGCTGTTATGTCGCTCGAAAAAATGGGTATCGGCACCGACAAAAACGCCTCATCCGAAGACCTTAAAGCGTCGTACACCGCGTCGCTTCTCGGTCTGAAATACGGCGTTTCCCTTAACAGAGACAAGCTCTCCTCCGCTCTCAGGAAAGGTGACGAGGCTGTTGCGTTTTATGTTCTTCAGATGCTCGGTCAGAAGGCGGGGCTGTCGATACGTTCCGATAACTGTTCTTATGACGATGCGTTTTATCTGGTGGCGGAAAATACCGATGCTTTTGTTCTTGACGATGATGAGTTTTATGCGGATATTTACGAATACAATGTCTACTTGACGGCAAAGCGCCCGTCCGTATGGCTCATGCCGAAGTCATATTCGGGCAGCAATAAGAACAGCATCGTCGAGATAACTGCCGACGGTGATACGCTGCGTGATAACTACTACAATGAAATCGACCTTAATTCTTCACTCGAGGTTCAGACCGTAAAGGTAAAAGTGTCATGTACCGCAAACGGCAAGACTTCGGTCTGCACATACACATTTAATTTTTACCAGAGCAACAAGGAACCTCCCAAGGGCGATATTCCGACGGCTGACGATATTGCGGGTTTTATAACATCCGATTCGATAATCAGCGGAATATTCTCGTCGATGGGAATAAACAGGAATCTCGGTACGGCGGCAGATAATCTTCTTGTTTCCGTTCCGTCGGCAGTCAAGAGCGTTATTTCGTTTATATCGCCGACCTTCGGCGAAGAAAACGGCAACGACGTTACCGGCTCAAACGCGGATGACAGTTCGCGTGCCGAAAAGGAAATTGTGTGCGTATCTATCCTCGATAAAATAGGTTCCGTTGCCGATATTGACATAAAAGGAGTCGACGGCTTAAAGCTTGTCGATAATACCGTTTCGGGAAAGGGACTTGACCTTGTTTCGTTCGGAAAGTGATGTTCGGATGTATATATTAAGCAGGAGGGCAAAATGAACGAAAAAATAATGATAGTCGATGACGATGAAAACATATGCGAATTGCTTCGTCTTTACCTTACAAAAGAAGGCTATACCACCGTTATTGTCAATGACGGACTTGCCGCCGTTGAAACCGTTGCGACCGCAAAGCCGGCGCTTGTGCTTCTTGATATTATGCTTCCGAAGCTTGACGGCTGGCAGGTGTGCAGAAAAATACGTCAAAACAGTGATGTTCCCATAATAATGATTTCCGCAAAGGGCGAGACATTCGATAAGATACTCGGACTTGAACTCGGTGCCGACGATTATGTCGTTAAACCTTTTGAAGCTAAAGAGGTGGTGGCGAGAATTAAAGCCGTATTAAGGCGTGCCGCCGCACCGGTTTCCGAAATGCCGAAAGAAGTCAATTACGAAAATCTCTCCGTTAATATCACCAACTATGAGATGAAGGTCAGAGGAGTGCATGTGGATGCCCCGCCGAAAGAGCTTGAGCTTATCTTTCATCTTGCAAGCAATCCGAACCGTGTTTTTACACGTGATCAACTGCTCGACGAAGTATGGGGGTTCGATTACTACGGCGATTCCCGTACCGTCGATGTCCACGTAAAGCGCTTGAGGGAAAAGCTTGAAGGTGTTTCCGATAAATGGGAGCTTAAAACCGTGTGGAGCGTCGGTTATAAATTTGAAACGCACTGATTTCATTACGGGTACTCGTTTTATACGATGACGGATTTGACGTAATTTCAGAGCAAAAGCGCACATACATTACAATGATATTGAAATATATTAAAGTGAGCCAAAAATGAGTATACTCAAAAGACGCTCCGCAGGGAGTATGTTTAAACGACTGTTTTCCTTGATGACCGCAACAATGCTTCTCTGTGTTTTTGCGGCGGGTTTCTCGTTGATGTTCTTTTTCGTTACTTTTTGGAAAAACGACAGGCTCACGTCACTCGCCGATGACGCTTTGAGCCTTGCTCAAAGCGTTGATTCATTTTATATCGATCCTACCGTGCCTGTTTCGGATGACAACGGTCAAGCAGTTATTTCCGGGTTGCTTGCAACGATGCATGAGTCGGGTGATGCCGCGGCGTTTATAACAGACGGCACCGGCAGAATATTTGTTTGCAGCGACAGCGGGTCTGTCGAAAGCTGTCCCGTGCACGGCAAAACGGTTTTCCCGACCGATATACTGGCACAGTGTTCGGAAGACGGCACGAAATACACGTTTGACGATATTGTGCAGGGCTTCGGAGACGCAAATACAACATATCTGTGCGCCGTTGTTCCGTTTACGGAGCAGTCGGGCGAAAAATACTATGCAGTGTGCATGCAGTCGCTTATAAGCGCTTATTTGCCTTATACTACGGAGTTTGTCAGAATGATAATTCTCACGGGACTTATCGCCGTGCTTGTTTCGTTCCTGTCGTCGCTTGCAGTTTCCTTCCGAATGGTGAAGCCGCTGAAAAAAATAACGGATATAACACAAAAATACGGCGAGGGAAATTTCTCGGAGCGAATCAGTGAGCTTGACACCTACAGTGAGCTTACGGAGCTTGCGGAAGCCTTTAACTCGATGGCGGACAATCTTGCGGTTACGGAGCAGTCGCGAAGTAATTTTGTTGCAAATGTTTCGCATGAACTGAAAACGCCGATGACGATAATCAGCGGTTTTGTCGACGGAATGCTTGACGGCACGATTCCGGAGGAGGACAAAAATAAATATCTCAAAATTGTGTCGGATGAGGTTAAAAGACTTTCGCGCCTTGTTGTTGCAATGCTGAACATGTCAAAAATTGAAGCAGGAAAACTCTCTCCCGCACTGTCGGATGTAAACCTTGCGGAGCTTATCTGCCGTACGGTCATAGGCTTTGAAAAGGTCGTTTCCGACAGGGATATCCGCGTTTTGGGGCTTGATTCGTTTGAACAGGTGAATGTAAGCGCCGACGGAACGCTTATCACACAGGTTATCTACAATCTTTTTGACAACGCCGTTAAATTTACTCCCGACGGCGGCACAATAATACTGTCGCTCGGCTCCGATAAAAAAAATGCCGTTATAAAAATAAGAAACAGCGGCAAGGGCATTTCGGCTGAGGAACAGACACTTGTTTTTGACAGATTCTATAAAGTGGATAAGTCACGCGGACTTGATTCCAAAAGCTTCGGCATGGGCTTATATATTGTTAAAAGTATAATTGAGCTTCATCACGGCACTATAAGCATAAACAGCGAACCGAACGAATATACCGAATTTATTATAAAGCTGCCTTTGTAGGCTGACGGGATTCGAACCCATGTCGCCCGTCAGTGCCCCTTTTCGGCACTTTTCGCCCTTTTCGTCTTGACTTGTGCCGGCAAGCCTGCACCTCAAAAAACGAAAATCGCTCAAAAACTGTCTGCTGTCGGTTACAAAGCGGTTTTGCCTAAGGTGGTTTTGCAATTTTTTTTCTTCGGTAAATTTTAATGCTTGTTTAAACAGGCGGTTTTACTATACAGTCAAAGCTTAAACAATAACGCGAAAGGAACGAAAACCATGAACGATTACGATAACAACTACGGCAGCGAAAACGTAAACGGTGAAGTTAACGGCGGCGCGGTTCAGGAAAATACTGACGAAAAAGAAAACACGTCTGCGGCTCAAAGCACGTCGGCGGAAACAAACGAAAACGTTTCCGGCGGTACAGACGCGGCAAATGAAACGTCGCACGACGGCTATACCGCATATTCAAATGTCGGCACACAGAATAATTCAAACGCTTCCTGCGGCTATCCCTACGGTGCGCAGAACGGCACACAGGGCGGCGCACAAGGCGGCGCACAGGGGCATCCCTACGGTGCCGGCGGAGCACAGAACGGAGCCGGCGGATATCCTTACGGCGCACAGGGCGGCGCTTACAACGGTTCGAACGGCGGCGCATATAACGGCGGTTATCAGCAGCAGGGAAATCCGTATCCCTATTCAAACGGTATGAACAGAAATAACGGCTACGCCTATCCCCCGCAGAACGGCGGGAGCGAAAAAAAAGGCTCCAAAAAAGGCAAAACGGCATTTGTCGTTATTGTGTCGGTGCTTCTTATAGGAGCGTTAATCGGGTTCTTTGCACTTCTCGGCGGCGGCGACGAACCTGGCATTTCAACTCCCGACGCAACAAACAAGGGAATTGAAAACGTAGGCGAGATAAGCTCGAATTCAACTCCCGCAAGATCCGATGCGGACGCTCCCGAGGGAAGTGTTCTCTCTGCATCGGCAGTGTACCGCAAGGTTAAGAATTCATCGGTGGGCATTCTTGTTTACAGCGGCTCATCTCTTGCATCCGAAGGCTCCGGTGTTATTTTTACCGAAG
>OMRJ01000314.1 GCA_900313475.1 uncultured Eubacteriales bacterium
CCGGTTTCGGTGCTTGAGCCCGTTCTGGATCAGATTGACGGCGTGCTTGTCATGTGCGTCAATCCCGGATTTGCGGGGCAGAAAATGGTGCCGCATTCGCTTGAAAAGATCGCGCGCGCCCGCGCTTGGCTGAACGCGAACGGAAAGCCGGAAACCGAGATCGAGGTGGACGGCAACGTCAGCCCGGAGAATGCCGTCAAAATGCGCGCGGCGGGGGCGAACATTTTTGTGGCGGGCACCTCGGCGGTGTTCCGCGGAGAGGATATTGCCGCGAACGTTGCCGCTTTCCGAAACACCGTTTTTGCGTAGCGTATAGTCGAAAATCACAAAAAAACCCCGGAGCGCGTCGGCGCTCCGGGGGTCTTTTGTTATACAACGGGAATGGTGACGCTGTCCTGCTTGCCGTAGGGGTGGTGGTAGGTGCTGCCGTTGTAGGTAATGGTGTTCTCCGGGGTGATATAACTGGTGGAGATCTCCTCGTCGCCCAGGATCACCTCGCGGAACCCCCACATACATTCCATCGGCGTGGCGGCGCCGGTCTGGTAGTAGTTGCCGGTAAAGATCTCCTTCAGCCCGTTGTATTCTTCCAGCGTCTGGATCTCGGAGCGGTGGTTGTGACCCGCGAAAATGCAGACGATGCGGTCGTCGCTGCGGAGCAGATTCAGGAATTCGGTGTGCTTCTTTTCGTTGGCGTTGTTCACGTCGAGGAAATGCGCGCAGAGGATCACTTTCTTTTCCAGGAAGCGATCCATCGTGCTGTTCACAAACTCCATGTCCACAACGCCGGAATAGGTGCCGTCGCTGTGCTCGGCGGGGTCGAGGTCGGCGGCCCAGGTGTCCAGGAGCAGGAAGAGGTAGTCGCCGCAAACGTAGTAGTCCTGCCGCTTGTAGCCGCCGGTCAGTTGCTCCCAGAGTTCCTCGCCGTATTGCTCGTGGTTGCCGGGGATCATGCGGATGTCAATGGGCAGGGAATAGAGTTGGGAAAGGTATTCGTCCACAAACTTTTTCGTGTTGCTGAGGCCCTGGGTCAGCCAGGTGCCTTTGGTCTGCCATTTCCAGAAGTCGAGCGAGTAGTCGCCCAGGAGCAGGAGCGCGTCGAAGGGGTCGCGCGTGTACTCGGCCTTCACGTCGTCAATGAACCGCTGCAGCCGGTCCGCGGGAGTTACGCCGTAGACCTCGTCGGTCCCGCTGTCGCCGGCGTGGGCAAGGTGAACGTCGCTCGCCAGCAGGACGCGGCGGGTAGAGGAGCCGGTGTCGGGGATCGTCCGGGAGCAGCCGGAAAGCGAGAGTTGCCGGGTCCCGGCGGCGCAGTAGGGGTCCGAGAGGGAATTGCCGCTGAAGAGATTTCCGTCGGCGCGGCAATCCGAGAGGACCAGGGCAAGATCGCCGCCGTCGGCCACCAGTTCGGAAACCGACGCTTTCTCGTTCGCGGCGGGGTAGGTCCCGTCGGTGCCGACCAGGGCCACCGTTCCGCCGAAAACGCAGTTCCGCACCGTCAGGGTCCCGCCGGTCAGACTGCCGACCAGGCCGCCGAGTTTCGCGGCGCCGGTGCTCGCGGCGTAAACGTTGCCGAGGAAGGTCACGTTTTCGAGAAGCCCCCCGGACGAAAGCCCGACCAGGCCGCCGACCGAGCGGTCAATGGTCTTGCAGTAAACGTAGGCGTTCCGAACGGTCAGATCGCGGACGGTCCCGCCCGCCAGTTCGCGGATGATGGCGAACCCGTGTTTGCTCTCCGCGTTGCCGGAAAAATAGACGCCGGAGAGCGTGTGGCCGTTGCCGTCCAGAACGCCGCTGAACCGATCGATGTCCGGCAAGCGGACTTCCGGGATCTCCGGCTTTACGAGTTTGCCGAACAGTTTCCGGGAAGTATCCGTCCAGCCGGGGTTCAGGTCAACGTCGGCGGTCAGGCGGTAGAGAACGCCCCGGCCGGCTTCGGGGTCGGCGTTGATCTCTTCCGCGGCGGCCAGCAGTTGTTCCGCGGTGCCGATCTCCACCGTCCGTTCCGCGGGCGCGGGATCGTCCGGCGCGCCGTCGGTCACGGGATCGGTCACAGCGTCGGTCACAGCGGGGGGAAGAAGCCCGCCGCAGGACGAAAAGAGCAAAACAACGCAAAGCAGGAGCGAGAGAAATGCAAGGTGTTGCCGGATCCGATTGTTCATAGGTCGAGCCCCCTTTTTTGATTTCTGCCATCATTTTATCATATCCCGCGCGCGATTTGTACCATTTTTTTGCGGCGCGGATAATGCTTTTTTGCACCGGGACCGCACCGTTCGCGTTTTTTTGCGCGCAGGGCTTGCAATTCCGGCCCAGATATGATATACTATACAAGATATTATATGAAGGTCAGAAAGCCGACTGACAAAGCAGAACAGTTGAACAGTTGAACGGCAGAACAGGAGAAGAAACATGGCGAAA
>OMRJ01000147.1 GCA_900313475.1 uncultured Eubacteriales bacterium
CTTGCCGGCGCAAGTCAAGACGAAAAGGGCGAAAAGTGCCGAAAAGGGGCACTGACGGGCGACATGGGTTCGAATCCCGTCAGCCTATCTCATCAGACAAGCTTCATTCCGCATTCGGGGCAGAAGGTCATTCCCGCATTTACAAAAGCCCCGCAGCCCGGACATACGGGAGGTGTTTTCTTTTCTGCTTTGCAGGGAGTGCCGCATTTTGTGCAAAAAAGCGCTCTGTCGGGAAGCAGTGCACCGCATTTTAAGCATTTGCTGCCGTTTACAGTCGGGCGTGACACCGAACGGCGCGGAGTGAACGCAACGTCTTCCGACGGAGCATCCGATATTGTCTGCTCCTCAACCACCAGAGAGTCGTCTATCGCGTCGAAATCGGGCAGATCCGTCATTATGCCGTCATCGGAAGCAGACGGCTTATGTGCACTTGCCGTCGATTCGCGGGCGGAAGAATGTAGGTCGTGTGTGTTTTTATGCGAAAAGGCTATGTCGGACTGTGTTTTGCGTGCGGCAAGCTTTTCGGCGGTCATTCGGCTTATTTCAGCCGCAGCTTTTGCGGCTGTTTCGTCGAGTCCTTCGTCGGAGGAAATATCCTGCGGTGCTGTGCTGACGGCTGCTTTTTCCGACCGTAGGGTCGGCTCTGTTTTTGATATCTGAAAAGACTGGGTTATGTCCTCGATCGGCGTGTCGAAAATCCCGTCGTCCACCGTTTTTTCCGTCAGCGGCGGTGTTTGCCCGATCGACGGCGAAGTCTGTGCGTGATATGATTTGAGTGCGCGTTCTGCCTCGGGATCACCGGCACTGTCGGCATTCACATTTTTTTTCGGTTCATCCGTATACACCGACGGAGCAGGGGATGTTTCGGATGCTTTTCCTATGATTTCATCCGTTTTTTCCGCCGTTTCTTCCACGTCCTTTTTTACAGGGGTTCCGCACATTATGCAGAAATTTGATCCGGGACGCATGTGATAGCCGCAGACACTGCAAATAAGGCGGTCGCCGTCACTTCCCGTAATTTTTTTCGCGGTACGCGGCACAGCTCTTCCGCATTCGGGACACCGTGTCTCATCAGACGAAAACTCCGCCCCGCAATACGGGCATTTTGCCAGTCCTTTAAGGTCAAGGACACTTTCCCTGCATTCGTCGGTTTCTCTGATGAGAGCGGAGATTTTCTTTATATCGTTGATAAATTCCGGCTCTTTGTCGTTGCAGTGCGAATTGTAGAACGCCTCGCCCAACTCCGTATATAAAGCGTCGAGCTGCGTTTCGTTTTCTTTTATCATGGAATTAAGCCTTGCTATCTCTGCCAGATCTTTTGTTTTTTCAACGGCGCTGCGGCTTGCATCCGATATTTTTTTGCCGAGATTATCAAAAAAAGACATATAATTTCCTCCTTTGCGGGGTGATCCTGTTGAATAATACTGCGCTCTGAATGATCGAAATTTTATATCACAGCTGTATCGCGCGGCAACTGTGTGTGAAGGCGGCTGTAAAATCAGCGTAATATATGCTTTAAACGACTTGCAAAGAGCGTTTGCGGTGTATCAAGCGCTTTTTTTTGTATAATCGGACGGTTTTTTTGTCAAAGTATTGCTTTTATTGTAATATGTTTTTCCGAGGATGTCAATAAGCCGACGCCAAAAAAACCGAACAAATGTTTGTAAAAGCCTTGATTTGCAAAAATTCATATGATATAATGGAAAAAACGTAAAAAGCGGTGAAAGAGCATGGGAAAGCTTGACAGACTTCTTGATGACATTGAGCGCATGGCAAACGACGGAAAAAGTGTGATGTCACGCAAGGTCTATTCCGATACACCGCTTGTTTTTACCGCGTCGCAGATGAAATCGTTCACCCCCGACAGAATCATGCGCTTTCGCCGAGAATTCAGAACACGCAGCGTGTACACTTCCGATCCGCTGATGTTTCTTCGACAGGCACAATTTATGGAGGACTATGAGGATGATTACATCGAAAGCGCGGTATTTTCGTCGGCTTTTCCGTCGTATGCGGCTATGAATGACAGTCAATTGCGAACATATTTTTCTTGGAGAACAAAGCTAAGACGCGGAGAACTCGAAAAAACGTCGTTGGCATATGCATATGTATATATTTTTGAGCTTTTGAATCTTGTCGGAGCCGATTCACCGACGGACGCGTTTATAAGGCTTTGCACTTTTTTCGAGTCGTACGGCAAACTTGACAAGACAGTGCTTTTGTACCGTGCCCGTTGGCTTACCGACTTTGCGGTGTATTACGGACTTGAACAGTTTTATTCCGATCTGCCGAGTGATGATACGGTTTGCAAAAACGGTACTGTTTTGGCAGAGCCCGACAAATATTCCGATAGGTCGGTTTTTCTCGCTGCCGAGTGTTTTTCTTCCTATTCCATCTCCCGTTCCGCATCATACAAGGCTGCTCCGAAGCTTTGTGAGAGGGTTGTTTCCGCCGTAATTCGCGAATGCGGACGTTATTTCGGTGCGGGCGGCATGGCGGCGCGGTTTTGCAAACGCCGCAAGGCAAGTTATTTTTTATTCGCGTCCGCAATAGTATATTCGAATGTTAAGCCGTCGCGCAGAACCGTCAAGCTGCCCGACGGCAGAGAGTTTTGCGAAATAAACGGCAATTGGCTTTTAATATCTTACGTTAAGGACAGCGCATTGTCGCGTGAGTTCGGAGTCCTCATGCGGTTTATTGATAATATTATATGCTCGAAGCTTAAAACAAAGAATAAAATGAAACCGGCTGAACCGAATATCGAAATCCGGGCAGCCGTCGAACGTTGCATCAACGGAGTTTTTGAAGGTATCCGTCGCGAGAATATAAAAAAACGCATGGACAGTGTAAAGATTGATTTTTTTAACCTCGACGCCATCAGGCGTTCGTCCGACGAGACAGGCGTGCGCCTCTTGACGGAGGAAGACATCTGCGCTGATATCGGTAAAATCGGGCATGCCGGCGCAGTCAATGCGGAATCCGATGCTTTATCGGCGAAGTCTTCGGAAATTGATTTAAATAATGCTCATATGCGCATTCCTAAAGCTGCATGCGTCGGTTTCGCAAACGGATCGATCGCGGGCAGTCCGATGCCTGACGGCATTTTTTCGGATGGTGCAGCTTCGGAGGAAATAAGCCGTAATGCCGTGCCGAAAGCGGATTCGGGTGAAAAAGACGGTGACATTGCCGCTCGCGTGCTGCGTATTCTTCTTGACGGCGGTGACGCGTCGGTGACGGTAAAAAGCTCGGGTGTAACGCTTTCAATGATATGTGATGAGATAAATGAGAGATTTTATGAGGAGTTTTGCGACACGGTGATTGACTTCGATAATGAAACACCGTATGTTTTGCCTGATTATGCTGAAGAATTGAGAGGTATGCTTGAATGAAAATTCCCGTCAGGGTTGCATCTGTAATAATAAATTCTCTTAAGGGCGGCGTTGTTCCGCGTATCGGTCTGCCGTATATCACGGTCGGGCGGAAAAGTGAGATTAACGCCCTTTTATATGACGCGCGCATTATGGAGGATGGAGGTTCGGCTTTTCGCTTTGTTGTCGGAAAATACGGCAGCGGCAAGAGCTTTCTTCTGCAGTGCTACCGCAATTTTCTCATGGACAGAGGCTTTGCCGTGGCGGATGCCGATCTTTCTCCCGAACGCAGACTTACCGGGACTCGCGGACAGGGACTGTCGACATACCGCGAGCTTATGCGTTCACTTGCGGTTAAAACCCGCCCGGAGGGCAACGCGCTGCCGCTCATTCTCGACAGATGGATAGTTGCGGTGAAAAACGAAGTGACGGCTTCCTTACCCGATTCGACGGCGGAAAAAGAAATAAACGACGCGGTTGAAAGTGCAGTCCGCGACAGGGCGCTTGCGCTGTGCGATATGGTGCACGGTTTTGATTTTGCGCGTCTTTTGGTGCTGTACTACCGTTCGTTTGTTAATGATGACGCGGAGCTTAAGGGCAGGATACTCAAATGGTTCAGGGGCGAATACAACCTCAAAAGCGAGGTCAAGAGCGAACTCGGGGTTAATATTATTATTACCGATGACGATTGGTATGACTATATAAAGCTTTTTGCGATGTTTTTTGCGGGCGCGGGATACACGGGATTTGTGATTCTCATTGATGAGCTTGTGAACATCTATAAGATACCGCAGACCGTTACGCGTCAGGCAAACTATGAAAAAATACTCACAATGTATAACGATGTGCTTCAGGGTAAGGCGCACCGTCTCGGCATTATCATGTGCGGTACGCCGCAGTGCGTGGAGGATACAAGACGCGGAGTTTACAGCTACGAGGCATTGCGCTCGCGATTGTCGGAGGGGCGTTTTTCCGATGAGAACAGGCGGGATATGCTTGCCCCCGTGATTAAGCTTGAACCGCTCACTCCCGAAGAATTGCTTATTCTGAGTGAAAAGCTGTCCGAAATACATGCGGTGCTGTTCGCTTACGAGCCGCGTCTCACGCGCAGCGATCTTGAGCTGTTCATTCGCACCGAATTCGGCAGAGTGGGTGCGGACACGCACATAACTCCGCGTGAGGTTATCAGAGATCTGATAGAACTGCTCGATATTATGATGCAGCATCCCGAATCTACCTCCGAATCGCTTTTGTCCGACGGTAGCTTTGCTTTTGCCGCCGACTCATCGGACACCGGTGAGGAAAACGAGTTTGCGGAATTCAGCATATGACGGGAGATTTTTTATGAATGTTTTCGACAGATATGCCCCGTTTATAAAAGATTTCATCTACCGCAACCGATGGGAAAATTTGCGGGCGGTTCAGACTGCGGCGGGCGAAGCGGTTTTCTGCACCGATGACAATGTGCTGCTGTGTGCGTCCACGGCGTCGGGTAAAACGGAGGCGGCTTTTTTCCCGATTTTGACGGAAATGTTTGAAAATCCTCCGACGTCTGTCGGCGCACTGTATATAGCTCCGCTTAAAGCGCTGATAAACGACCAGTTCGAGCGTCTCGAAAATCTCTGCTTTGAGGCTGATATTCCCGTTTGGCATTGGCACGGCGATGTGTCGCAGTCCCATAAAAACAAGCTTCTCAAAAATCCGTCGGGCATTTTACAGATAACGCCCGAATCGCTCGAAGCGCTTTTGATGCACAGGCATGCATACATTCCGAAGCTTTTCTGCGATCTGCGATATGTTGTTATAGATGAAATACATTCGCTGATGCGTGCGCAGCGCGGAGGACAGACAATGTGCCTTATTGAGCGGCTCTCGCGTTTGAGCGGTTCGTCGCCGCGCCGAATAGGGCTGTCGGCAACGATAGGCGACCCCGAAAAGGCAGGCGAATTTCTCGCTATGGGCTCGGGGCGTGATACGTTTATCCCTCAAATAAAAGAGGCACCCGTTAAATGGCGTATCTCTATGGAGCATTTTTATGTTTCACCCGAAAATAATCCGACCGATGACAGCCTGTCCGACGGTGCCATGCCGTGTCTTGACAAACCCACGGACATTGCTCCCAAAGAAGCCGATCCGGGTTTTAAATATATTTTTGAGCATACAAGAGGTAAAAAATGCCTGATTTTCGTCAATTCGCGTGAGGAGTGTGAGGCTGTAACAACGACCCTGCGCCGCTACTGCGAAAAGAATAACGAACCCGACCGGTTTCTTATCCACCACGGTAATTTATCTGCGTCATACCGTGAGACGGCTGAGGATGCAATGAAGGACGAATCACGCTGTGACACGACGGTGACGACAGCCACTCTTGAACTCGGCATTGACATAGGCAGGCTTGAAAGAGCTTTTCAGCTTGACGCGCCGTTTACCGTGTCGTCTTTTTTACAGCGGATGGGGCGTACCGGCAGGCGCGGTTTGCCTCCGGAAATGTGGTTTGTCATGCGTGAAGATGAGCCCGAGATGCGCGCAATGCTGCCCGACACCGTGCCGTGGACGCTGCTTCGGGGAATTGCGCTTGTCCAGCTCTACCGCGAGGAACACTGGGTGGAGCCGCCGAGCGATGCGGGTTATCCCTTCAGCCTTTTATATCACCAGACGATGGCAACGCTTGCTTCCTGCGGTGAACTGGCACCGCGTGAACTTGCAAAGCGCGTGCTTTCGCTCGGTTACTTTAAAAATATATCAACGGAAGATTATAAAAAATTACTGCTGCATCTTATTGACATCGGTCATATCGAGCGAACCGACGAGGGCGGACTGATCGTGGGGATAAAAGGGGAACGGATAACTGGCAGCTTCAAATTTTATGCCGTTTTTCAGGAGAATGAGGAATTTACCGTCAGAAACGAATCGCAGGAGCTGGGAACCGTTGTCCTGCCGCCGCCCGCAGGTGAAAAGCTTGCGATCGCGGGACATGTGTGGACGGTGCTGGACGTTGATCGCAAACGGCATCTTGTCTATGTCGAACCCGTTAAGGGACAGGTTCCTGCCTATTTCGGGCAGTGCCCCGGAGCGGTTGATACGCGTGTGCTTGAGCGCATGAAGCAGGCGCTTTGCGAGGATGAAATTTACCCGTATCTGATGAAAAATGCAGTTGTAAGGCTGAAAAAAGCGCGTTTTACAGCCGAAAAAGCGAGTGTCTGCGCAGAACCGCTGATAAATCTCGGCGGCGATATGTGGTGTCTTTTTCCGTGGCTCGGCTCGTATGCTTTTTTGGCGCTCGAACGCTTTTTGAGGCTTATCTGCGGAGAACGCCTCGGACTTACGGGACTGTCGCCGTCGCGTCCTTATTTTATTCAGTTTAAGATGAAAGCGAGCCGCACGGAATTTTTTAAAATCGTAATCGATGAGGCGGAAAAATTCTGCGATCCGTCGCTTCTTGTTTACAAAAATGAGGTGCCGCTGTTTGAAAAATACGATGAATTTGTTCCCGATGAGTTGGTCAGAAAAGGTTTTGCCTTCGGAGTGCTTGATGTTGAGACGATGCGAAGACGAATTCTCGGTTGGAGAGGACACTTATGACGGATATTCGTGAAAAACTCAAAAAACTGCGTACTCCCGTTGTGCTTTACGGCACGGGCGACGGTGCCGACAGGCTTATCGATGACCTCAACAAACTCGGAGTGGCTGTGAGCGGTGTGTTTGCCTCCGACGGTTTTGTACGCGAGCGTATGTTTCGCGGATTCAAGGTTGAAAGCTTTGATTCGCTTTACCGCCGTTTTCCGGATATGACGGTGCTCATGTGTTTCGGCTCAGACAGGGAGGAGGTTCTCGAAAATATAGAAAGAATTTCATCCGCAGTGCCGCTGTTTTTTCCCGAATATCCTGTTTACGGTGACAATATATTTAACAGCGAATTTGCAAAATTGCACCGTACGGAGCTTGAATTTGTTCGTGCGCGTCTTGCCGACGAATTGTCCGTTAAAACCTTTGACTGCATTGTCAAGTTCAGAATTACGGGCGAACTGAAATATCTGTTTGACTGCGAATCCGAAGACGAGCCGATTCCGCGGCTGCCGAATAACACGGTTTTTGCGGATTTCGGTGCGTATAACGGTGACACCGTGAAAAAATTTGTCGGCAATACTCCCGATTATTCCCGCATCATTGCCGTTGAACCCGACACCCGGAATTACAGAAAACTGTGCGAAAACACAGCGGGATTTAAAAATGTCCGATGCATCAACGCGGCGGTCGGCAGCTCCGGCGGCGAAGTGTCGGTCGAATCGAAAAAGGGACGGGGAACTCACGCAGCCGCGGACGGAGCACACGCTGCCGTTTGTGTGACCGCCGATATGATTCTTTGCCGTGAAGTCGATCCGATTCTTATGAAGGTTGACGTTGAGGGGAGCGAGGCGGATTTTATCCGCGGTGCGCGACAGGTGATTGCCGACAAACGTCCGCAAATCCGTATGGCGTGTTACCACAGAAGTGAAGATATTTTTGCTTTGCCTGTCTCTATTCTCGCGCTGCGTGACGACTATCGCATTTTTCTTCGACACAAATCGGGTGTTCCGTCGTGGAACACGGAATATTTCTTCGTATAATTTTCCGCTTGCGCTGACTTATGCCGCATTGTGACTGCTGTTTCGGATTTGACTTTTTGCGCTTTTCGTTATATAATAAAATGTGCTGCGGGAATGAGAATGACCGTCAGCCCAAAGATAAAAACAGCCGCCATGCGCGGCGGGAGAAAGACAGAAATGAAACTTAAGCAATCGGTAAA
>OMRJ01000080.1 GCA_900313475.1 uncultured Eubacteriales bacterium
AGGTGCGGGCGAATACACCTACCGAATCGACGCATACGATAAGTACGGCAATTCATCGCAGACCGATGCGGGTAAAGTGGCATATAACTTTGTTCATATCGACGAAAAAGCGCCGATCGCACGTATAACGTACGAGAGCGCAATGGAGGTCGGGGTCGAAGAATATTTCGACGGCGGTAAATCCACCGATGACAATGCCGTTGTGTCTTATACTTGGGATTTCGGCGACGGAACGTATTCAAGCGAGAAGCGTCCGGTTAAAAAGTACTCCGCGGTCGGCACCTATACAGTTACGCTTACGGTAACCGACAGCGACGGTCTTTCAGGTACCGCGTCCGTCACGGTAACTGTTCGAGAAAGAACCGAACTCGGTACGTTGGAAGTTACCGTTGTGGACGAAAACAACAGAACGATGGCTTATGCTCCCGTATATTTCGACCTCGGCAGCGACAGACAGCAGACGGTTTATGCAAATGCGTCGGGTGTCGCGCGTTTGGTTCTTCCTCACGGCGAACATCTTGTGGGCGTATATCAGTCCGGATACCTTCCCGCGCAGAGAAATGTTACGGTAATCGCAAACACCGTGCGCAAAACAACGCTTACCTTAATCAAGCAGGAAATAGTCACGGGCGAGTTTGAGGTTAAGCGCATGACCTTTGACGAGATCATTGCGGCGGGATTTGATATTTCAAAACCCGAAAATCAGAATCTTTATTCCGTTTCACTGCAAATAACCTACGGTGCGTCGAAGGTGCCATTAAGATACATCAGAAACGATTATCGCATAATCAGATACGAGGTCGGCGATGTAGACGGACGGCATTTTGACATTGTGTTCATTCCGAATAAACAGAATGAGGAGATCGTCGCGGTTATCGATATTCCCGTCAAGGCTTCATATCTTAAAGAGTTTTTTGATGTAAAGCTGTTTATTATCAACAATGCTGCTGTCGACTTTGAACTTGTCGACAACACCGTTGAACTGAACGTACCGAACGGTCTTACCGTTATGACGGGACTTCCCGGAAATTGGTGCGAGAGCAGCACGGTTTATATCGACAGCATCAAGGGGCTTGAAACAAAGACGTTAAGCTGGGTGCTTCGCGGTGATGTTGAGGGCGAATATAATCTTTCGGCTGATTACATCGGTACGCTTGACAGATTCAACGAGACGGTAAGCGCGACCTTCGTCACCGAAGATCCCATCAGAGTCTATGGCTTGAGCAATGTCGGAATAGAAGTCGAGGTTTGCGATGAGATAAAATACAACGCCGTGTATTTTAACGTCGGCATAAAAAATATCGGCAGTGCAGACGTACATAATCCGCAGCTTGACTTTGACGGGATCGTGTCGAATATAACCGCGTCCGTTAAAGCGCAGGCGGGTGAAAAAGAGGACGGCTCCGCCGACTTTGATGTTGAAGCTTCTCTTCTCAACGTCAAATATGTTAACACCGACGGCAAGGCGCAGTATATCCCGTTCTCGTGGACTGACAACGGCACGGTGCATGTCGATATCGAAACGCTGGCGCCCGGTGAATCGGTCAGCTATGAATATGCGGCATACAATCTCATTGATTATGATGAAATTGCGTATTTCGGCAAGGCGGCAAAAGAGGTTTTGAGCGGCTACACCGAAAATGTCAGTGTAGTTTCGCGCCCGTTTGATCTGTATAATACGGACAATGCAGCCGAAAAACTCGAAACCGCACTCTCCACCGTTTCCGATGCCGATAAGCTCGGACAGCTTGATTACGATGTTTCGGATGTTACATATTATCCGAGCTTTACAAGCGCGGTAAACGGCAAAACATACACCGAAGGCGATTTGCCGTTCATCTATGACGACTGTTTCTTTAACAAAAAAGCGACCGACGGCGTCAATAACGGACTTGCCGCCGCATCCGCAAATCTTGCCGCCGCAGCCTATTCCGACGCTTCTACGGTGAAGGCCATGCTTGAAGACATGGGATATTCGGTTGTTATCATGAAAAATTACAGCGCTTCGGATATCGGCGCAAAGACGGATTATGTCGCTTACACCGTGTCCGAGAAGAAGGTAGGAGAGACTTCTGTCCTTGTTGTTTCGGTTCGCGGCACGTCTTCCTATGACGAGTGGAACAGCAACTTCAACATAGGAAAAAACGGTAAATACCACGAGGGCTTCAATAATGCCGCAAATGAGGTCATGACTTCGATTTCGCAGTATATCGAGAGCGCGGGACTTGACAAAGATCACACAAAGATCTGGATAACCGGTCACAGCAGAGGTGCTGCGGTCGCAAATATCGTTGCGGAAAAGCTCACCAAAGAAGCAAAGTACGCGACGGCGGACAATATCTACGCCTACACCTATGCATGCCCGAACACATCGACCTCAGCGGATATGTCACTTTCAAACATTTATAATTATTGTGACGGTGATGATCTTGTCGCAAGCGTTCCGTTTGCCTCATGGGGATTTAAGCGTGCAGGCAAGACCTTCGACTTCTCTGTGGCGGGCGGCGCTCAAACAGTTTTCCGCAGCATAACCGGCAAGGCTTATTCGGGTTCAAAGGCATGCACGGAGTTTGCCGATGCCGTCGCAGAAATCGCTTCAGACGCGAATGAATACTACTCTCTCGGTCTTAATGAGATAATGGGTGAGGTCGCAAAGCTTCTTTCCGATAAGTCGGTTGACGTCGGAGTGATCAGAAACAATCTTTTGAAAATAGCGGCAGGCAGACCGGCACAGGTCGTCAACGCCGTAAATAAGGCGATTGCGCTCTTTATAGACGGTTCCGGAATTGATTCCGTCTGTCACGCGCACTGTCCCGAAACCTATATTTCATATGTTGCCGCTGCTTATCCGACGGGACAAATCGTGACCGCCGTTAAAAAGAGCAGAGGCGACACGATGCCGAAATTCAATGTTTCAAAGAACAATGCGCTTGAATACATCCTGAACGACGGCAACTATCTCTATGTCACAAACACCGATTGGATAGCGCGTATTTCGGAACAGGCGTTTAACACCCTGAAGCTTGCAACTCTCGATTTCGAGGTGATTACAAAAGAAAAGCAGAAGAAGCTTGCTCAAACCGTAATTTTGCAGCTCCTTACCGATTCGAATTTTAATGCCGATATCGACACGCTTATTGATGTTCAGTATCTCAAAACCGTCAAAACCGTTCTCGGCGCGATAAAGAATACGGTGTCTCTGCCCGATAATACGGAATTTCTTAAAAACGTGAATGCGATACTCGCAAATCGGAGCACGCTCAATTCTCTTGCAACTGCGCTTAAACTGTCGGGCAGCGAGGCGCTTTCAAGCGAGCTGATAAAATCTTTCGCAGGCAGCATGACCGAGGCCGGCGCAATGCAGGCGATTAAGCTTGCGATTGCTTCCAACTGCGCTCCCGACAGCCTTGCGGCAGAGCTGCTCGGCGATATCGGCACGCTTGCCGGCTGCACGGCATCTGCGCTTGACACACTAATTCTCAAACCGGCGCAGCTTTATAACAGTGTCGAGTACGCTAAATACGTTCACGGTCTGATGAACTTTTTTGCATGCAGCTATGAAGCAAATCTCATTCTCGACACACTCATAGGCAGCGGCTCAAAGCAACTTATGCAAAGCGTTTTTGAGTTTTGCGGTTATTGTGTAATTTCACCCTCGCTCGCGATAATGAACGAGATTGATGTCGATCCCGCCGAACTTGTCAGCGGTGTTGCGGAAGAAATGAAAGCAATGATGACGACGGAGTTTAACGCCGAGCTTGAAACACTGAAGCAGGCGGCATCCGATGTTATTCGGGACGGTACTAAAAAACTTTTGAAATCGGGAATCAAAGCGCTTCTCGGCAAAGCAAACGTGTGGTATTTGCTGTTTACTTCCGTCTTTAAGATTATCGACAGCGGCTTCGGCATATCGGATTATTTCGGCGATATTGATACCTACAATATCATAACCTACGTCAGCAGCGCACTTGCCGCAGGTTATTATGCAAGAGCCACGGCATTTGAAAACTATGACGGAATGCAGGCTGCAATGGAAATCGCCGGACTGAATTACTCCGCACCGAGCACCGACCGGCTTGCTGCCGACGCGCTCTATCTTCTCAAGGCGCTTTGCAACACGCGTCTTGTCGGAGAAAAAGCATACAAGGCCGCGCTCGAAAAGAACAATTCCACATGGCTTACGAATGACGCCGATCATGACTATAATATTATCAAGGCTGCGAACGAACGCTTCGGTACATCGTGCGGCGACGTCGAAACGCTTTACGATTACATCTACGGCAATATTCTGTCGGCACGCGATATTATATTCAATATTGAGAATGCATCCGAGGTCGACAGACCCGCAGCGCCGGAGGTGACCGTAAACTATTCGACGGATTCCACCGATCAGGCGTTTGACAGTACTTATGAATACTGTTTCTCCGACGGCGAATGGCAGCGCTGTACAGGCGGTGTTATCCCGGTCAAGGTCAAAACACATCCTACGGTTCTTCGCGTCAGAAAAGCCTCCGGAAACGGTAATCCGGCGGGCGAGATAACCACCGTTACCGTATATGCCCGCAGGTCGTTGAGCAAGACTGTCACGGCAAGATTTGACAACGGCAGATATTATTTTACGAATCTCTCCGCCGATCGCACTTATGCTTTCTGCCCCGTTTCGGGCGAATATGCCGGTTTCAACGATAGCGAGAGAACCGTTGTTTCGGGCGGCTTCGGCGCAAACGCTCCCGGAAAGCAGGCGCGTTATATTGCGATTAAGAGCCTTGCAAACGACGCGCTGTTTGAAACGGAATCGGAGATTCTCTATGTCAAGGTAAATATCAAGCATAAGTTGACCGTAATCAGGGAGGGCAACGGCTCCGTTGCTGCGTCCGCTTCCGATTTCCGCTGGTTTATCGGTGACGAGGCGGTGCTCACTGCGTCCCCCTCCTCCGGCGAAACATTTATCGGTTGGTATAAAGACGCGGAGCTGCTCGGCACGGGATTGACATATGCCTTCGATATGTATGAGGATGCACGCATTACCGCAAAATTCTCCGGTGACACGATGCCCGAAAGCGTCAGAATAATAATTGCGGATGCCGAAGAACCGAATTACGCCGGCTTCAAAAAAGCTTTCCGGGCGGAGATTTTGCCTGAAAACGCAGCGGATAAGTCCGTAACATGGAGCACATCCGAATCGTCCGTTGCGTCCGTCGCAGCCGACGGCACCGTGACGTTTGTTTCTCCGGGCACGGCTAAAATCACCGTCACTGCCGTCAACGGCATAACCGATGAGGTTTCCGTAGATGTTGTCGAAGATAAGATAATCGGAATAAAAATAGAGGTTCTCCCCGACAAAACGGAGTTTACCGAGAGCGAAACATTTAATTCGGACGGGATGACGGTTGCCGTATTCCGTGAATCCGGAAAAACCGAGCTGCACACCGATTTTGTCGCCGAGCCTTTCGGCTTTACGGCAGGGAAACAAACGGCAAAGGTCACATATGCAGGGTTTGAAGACTCCTACAGCTTTACCGTAAAGCATGGCACATTTACGTGCGAAACCGTTGCTCCTACATGCGTTGAACGCGGATTTACAAAATTTACGTGCGATGCCTGCGGCTTCAGCTATTGCGACGCATTTGCAGATGCACTCGGTCACGACCGGGGCGAGTGGGTCGTAACCGTTTCGGCGACATGTACCGAAGACGGTGAACGCTGCATGAAGTGTACCGTCTGCGGTACGGTGCTTAAGACCGAAGCCGTTCCCGCGCACGGTCATGCGGACGCGGACAAAAACGGTAAATGCGACAATTGCGGCGAGTCGCTCGCTTCTTCCTGCAAGCATATCTGCCACTCAAAGAACAGGCTTGCGCAGTTCTTCTGGAAAATGCTGCGGCTCATGTATAAGCTGTTCAAAAATCATGAATTTTGCGATTGCGGCGTAAGGCATTGGTAGGGCAAACAGTTCCGACGGGAGAACAGCACTGCTAAATAAAGAGAGGGGCTGTAAAAAACCCGGGTTTTTTACAGCCCCTCTTCAGAGGATAGAAAAAAAGATGATGAACCGACAAACAGAGCAAAATCAAGGCTGCTTGATTTTGCCTGCCCGAAGGCGTGAAAAGGTACGTTGAGCGGCGAAGTTTGTCTGTAGAATAAAACATAAAACGGACGTCTTCTTATGCGATTATCGCGGTCCTTTGGATTTGCAATCCCGTTAACATATCATGCAAAAGCGTTGAACTTTACTGTTTTGTACGGTCATCGCTTTTTTTACATTCCTTTTACAATGAAATCCGAGCTTTGTTCGGGTGAATTTCACACGGCTTTGTTCGGTTTAACGCTGCACGGGGGATGAAATCGTTTCGCAGTGAAATCCGTAAAACCCCGTTTCACGGGATTCGAAACTCCTGCGGAGTTGATTTGATTGCTTTGCGGCAAATTTATGTTGCCCGTCGACCGCCCGAACGCATTCGCCCGCGTTTTTACCGCGGAACGCCCGGTTTGCCGCATATATCCCGGCGTTTTTGAATTACGGAAAAACATATTTTTTTGAAAAAGATAATTACAAAGCCTGACTGCTTGTCGTGCTGCTGCGCAGTGCGCGCATTTCTTTGAGCTTGCGTTCGGTTTCCGCGCGCAGCTCGTCGCTGTCTTTTATGAAGGAAATGACTATAAGGAACAGGACGGCACCGACAATGGGTCCGAGAGAGAACATGGGCCACATTGCCTTTAAGAACTTATCGTTCTGAGGGAGTCCCGCTTCTTTTCTCTTTGAATCATATCCGAGCGCGTTGAGGAGAAAACCTTCAATGAGCGTTATTGCGCCGTTTTTCATTTTCGATGTAAAATTCTGCATCGAGAATGAAATACCCTCGGTGCGAAGCCCCGTTTTGATTTCTGTTTCGTCGATGGAGTCCGTTGTGAGCGAGCGGTATGCAATATCCATCATTGCGCCGGGAAGATTTACAAGCGAAATAAGAAACGTCATGACAATAAATTTGGCGAACGTGTTGTATCCGACAAAGAAAGTTATGATTCTTATGGTTATTGCAGTAAATTGCGACAGAAGAAGGAGCTTTTTCATTCCGCCTATCCTCTTTGATATTTTTGTCGCGAAAAACGATGCGCAGGAACCGGGAATGCCCCCGAACAGTCCGAAAAGAAATTCAGCCGTTTGACCGGAAATATTCATTTTTCCGACCGTATAACCGGTGCAGTTTTCAAAGAAGTATGCGTTTTGTACCTTCGGTGAGAGGTCAAGCGAAAAGCGCGCGAGAGAAATCAGCAGCAGCTTCGGATTGTGGCGCAGAACGGCTATGGACTGCAAAAGCCCCTCATGCTTTTCCTCGCTTGCCGCGACCTGTTCGTGAACGCGCGCCGCGTTCAGTGAAATGAGTTCGCCGCCCAAGCCGAAAACGAGCGCGCAGCCGAAGAAAATCTGCATTTCGGAAAAGCCTGCGCCGAGAAGCATGGAGCGGATCTGCTGAAAGAGTCCGACAACGGCACTGCCGGCGCCCGCGCCTATGGATACCCATTGCGAAATGCGGGCGCGTTCCTCCGAATGAGGGGACGCAAGGGCAATCATGCCCCACAGACCGACATCCTGAAAGGAGTAAACAAGATCCCACAAAAAATAGATAAACACGAGGTAGACTATCATTCCGCCCTCTTTAAAGCCTGTGTTTACGAACATCATTGTTGAGAGCAGGCCGATTATCGGCGGAGTGTAGAGCAAAAACGGACGCAGCTTGCGGTACGGCTTATACTTCCGCTTGTCGATATACGCGCCGACAAGCGGGTCGTTGACGGCATCCCAGACGTAGCTCGCCGAGAAGACCGTGCTTATTTTCATGGGGTCGACGTGTAAAATATTGATATAAAAATATTTCAGCCAGTTTGTGATATAAAAATATGTGAGGTTTTGTCCCGCAAGACCGGAGGCGTATGCGAAAATGAGGTTATTCGGGACATAACCCTCGCCCTTTGATGATTTATCGAACAGGAACAGCTTTTTCATGATGCATTTTCACTCCATATGATTTTAAGCTCTTTTATTTCTTTTCCGTTCATTGTCGGATACCACTTTTTGCCGACTGTCACGGAACCCTCCGCTCTTTCGACGGTGATGTTCAAAAGCGACGTGCAGTTGTAAAAAGCGTATTCGCCTATTTCGGCAACGCCGGACGGGATATCGACCGTCTTGACCTTAGCGCAGTAAGCAAACGCGTCCTTGCCGATATATTCGAGGCTTTTGCTCAGAGTGAGACTTTCGAGCGCTTCGACCTTGAAAAAAGCCTTTTCTTCAATGCGCTTTACCGAATCGGGAATTTTTATTTCGGTGACACAGCCGCATTTATAAAACGCCTTGCCGCGAACGGTTTCGACACCGTCGGGGATTTCGTATGTCGTGGTGTTCAGGCTTTGCGCGAATTTGTCAAATTCTATGTTTCGCGCAGGCGGGTACGCCAGCAGTGTTTTCATGTCCTTTGTAAAGAGCACGCCGTCCTTTGCCGTGAAGTATTCGTTTTCGGGGTCAACGACAAATTCGCGAAGACCTTTGTTGTTTGTGAACGCCCATTCTCCGATTACCTTTACGTTTTTGCCTATCGTTATTTTTTGAAGCGAGTCGGCGTTGAAAAGCGCAAAATCGCATATTTCAGTGACCGGAACGCCGTCTATTTCGTCGGGCACGGTGATTTCGGTGCGCGTGGTGACGTCGGTGTAGCCGGTGATGTGAATCCCGCCGTTTTCGGCAATTTCATATTTTAGCTTTTCGGGTGTGGAGGAGGCGCATGAGGACAGGAGCGCTGCCGCCGACACTGCCGCGAGAACGGCTGCCGTTATTTTTGTCATGATTTTTTTCATTGTTTACGCCTCCTTTGCCGGTGTCTTTGCGGCTTTTTCGCGTTCGGCTATCTCCGCCACGCATTCGTCGTGCTTTGCCCGCGTGAGGTCATAGAAGAAATAGGGAACGGTGGAGAGTATAAGCCCCACGATGTTCAGCGCAATGTAAACTATCATGATGTTGTTGAATACCGACGCGTCGTAGAGCACGTCCCAGTCGGAGGTGTAGCCGAATTTTCCGAGCAGCCACGGGGAAACAAGTCCGAGCGCGGTCGCGACGGGAGTGGTGAACCACTGGAAAATCTGCTGCATGTTGTCGGCGCGTTCGCCCGTTTTCCACTGGTGGTAGTCGAGCACGTCGGCGGACATGTTTCTCGTTATGTTGTTGCACGCCGCCGTTATCGCGGAACGCACGAACATTATTATCAGGAACATCGGCACGCTTGAAAACTTGAGCGCCGCGAAATAGAAGCAGGTCGTAACGAGCCACACTGAGCGCATAAGCAGAATGCATGTGCGCTTTTCGTATTTTTTGACGAGCAGCGGCGTCAGCACGTTTCCGATAACGCTTGTCACGCCGAAGATGGACAGAAGCCCGAGAATGCTTTCAAAGCGCATCTGATAGATGATTATGAAGTTGAGCACGCCGTTGCCAAGCTCATTCCAAAGCTGGAACGTGTCGCTTAGGTTTACCATCCAGAAATACTTGTTCGACAGCAGTGTTTTTGCGCTTTTCTTGAATTCGACCTTGTGTTCCTCGTCTTCGTTGACGGCAACTCTTTCCTTGACCTTTGCGAACGAAAGCCCCAGCAGCATGCTCGCAACCGCGAAAATCGGAATGAATACACGGTAGGATTTTATAGCGAAGTAGCCTCCCGTCGCCGAGATGATGAGAGGGAATATTATTCTGAATATCGAGCGGAAGAATCCGAGGAAAATGCCGCCGAAGGAGTAGTATTTCTGCCGTTCAACCATATTGGGGGATATAAGAGCCACTATCGCCGTCGGGTTGTCGCAGTAAATGGCTGTAAAGCGCGTGCGCAGCGTGAACAGGAAGTGCAGGACGATAATTTTCGTTGAATATTCAAGTGTTGTCGGAACGAACGTGATTATGCATGTGAGAATGGTTATCGGCACGCCGTAAATCATCATGAAGGGCTTGTATCTGCCGTATTTGCGGCAGAGCTTCGCGCGCAGAAACCAGTTTACGAGTCCGCCCGCGCCCATTATCACCAGAATATTGCCGACTATTCCGGGAAGTCCCTTGATGAGCGATTCAAAAGGCTCCTGCGGAACGAAATAACACGCGACGCCCGCGAGTGCGCAGGTTATGTAGGCAATTGCCGTTTTTTTCACTTTTTCTTTCGGAATGTGACCGAGGTTTTCAAAGACCGTCATCGACAGTCCCTCTATATACAGCGTCAGGTATCTTACCGCAAGCGCTATGAACGTTACTATCGTGAAGTCCATCAGCTTGATTTCCATTATCGCTCCGCAGAAATATCCGGACACAAATGCCACCGTTTCACCGCAGATGAAGGTAAAGCCGCAGATTCCCATTGTGCCGAAGCAATAGGAGATAAACTCGCTTAAGTTTGTCGTCTCTCCGGGAGCGGGGGTTTTCCAACGGGTCTTTACAAACGATACGCCGTCGTTTATTCGCTGTTTGATGCTTTTTGCCACTGTATCATAACCTTTCCTCTTTTTGTTCGCCTTGTTCGTCGCGCAGAACAGCGTCTGAAAAAATACCGGCAAAAACGATTGCGTCAGGTAATTTTTTGCCGTCGCAAATGAATGTAGTTATTTTATCATATTTGTATGTTAGGTTCAATAACGCCGCGCAAACAAAATGTTTTTTGTAGAAATGACACAAAGTCGGATGTTCGTTGATGTACAGTTTTCACAAAGCTTTTTACAGGTTTGACCAAACATGGAAAAACAGCAAAAAAATACTTGAATATCGCCGTTCGATACATTATAATGCAGATGTAGACTGCTCTACATATGACAAAAAAATAACATTTTTATCGGAGGAAATCAAAAATGGACAAAAAACTTCGTATCGGCATTATCGGCTGCGGCGGAATCGCAAACGGCAAGCATATGCCCTCTCTCAAAGAGCTTTCGCGCGTTGAGATGGTTGCTTTCTGCGATATCATTGAGGAGAGAGCCGTAAAAGCCGCAAAAGAATACGGTACAGAGGACGCAAAGGTCTATACCGATTATAAAGAGCTGCTCAAGGACGAAACGATTGATGTCGTGCATGTCTGCACGCCCAACCGTTCGCATTCCTTTATCACCGTTGATGCTCTCGAAGCAGGCAAGCACGTTATGTGCGAAAAGCCCATGGCTAAAACATACGAAGAAGCCAAAAAGATGCTTGAAGCCGCAAAAAGAACCGGCAAAAAGCTTTCCATCGGCTACCAAAACCGTCAGAAGCCCGAAAACCGCTTTGCGAAGGACGTGTGCATGAGCGGCGAGCTGGGCGAAATCTACTATGCAAAGGCTCTTGCAATACGCCGCCGCGCAGTGCCCACATGGGGCGTTTTCCTCAATGAATACGAGCAGGGCGGCGGTCCCCTCATCGACATAGGCACCCATGCTCTCGACCTCACTCTTTGGATGATGAATAACTATGAGCCGAAGATGGTTGTCGGCAACACGTTCCGCAAGCTTGCGGATCAGAAGAACTGCGGCAACGCATGGGGCGACTGGGATCCCGAAAAGTTCACGGTTGAAGATTCCGCCTTCGGTTACATCGTGATGAAAAACGGCGCGGTCGTCAACCTCGAATCGAGCTGGGCGCTCAATTTCCCCGATCCCCACGAGGCGACCTTCATGCTCTGCGGCACCGAGGGCGGCATCGACACTCTTGACGGAGCAAGAATAAACACCGTTAAAAACGGCAGACAGACAATTGAGAAAGCAAACTGCAAGGCGGGCGGCGTTGCGTTCTACGACGGCAATTCCACAAGTGCCTCCGTGCTCGATATGGCACAGTGGATCGACGCCGTTATCGAGGATCACGATCCCTGCGTTCTCCCCGAACAGGCTCTCTGCGTAACGAGGATCCTTGAGGCTATATACACCTCCGCCAAGACCGGCAAGCCCGTTTATTTTGATGACTGACAGATGACAGCATAAAAAACAGCGTCGTTGCAACAAATTTTTGATACTGTTTGTTTCATCACAAATAATTATAATACGAAAGGCAGGTTTCCGAAAATGAAATTTGCGGTACAGCTTTATTCCCTCCGTCACCACATGGAAAACGGTGAAAACTTTCTCGATATTCTCAGGAAAGTTAAAGAACTCGGCTTTGAGGGTGTTGAATTTGCGGGCTTTCACGGCTATGACGCCGAAACGCTCAAAAAGACGCTCGATGAGCTTGGTCTTGTCACTGTCGGCGCACACATGAACCTTGAAAACGACATGACACCCGGTAAAATCACAAACACACTTAAATTTATGCAGACGCTCGGCGCGAAAACCGTCGGCGTAGGCGGCGCGGATACCGAAACGGAGACGTCCCTTGAGCATGTTATCGACGTTATGGGCAACGCGCAGAAGGAAGCCGAAAAGGTCGGCATGAAGGTATATTTCCACAACCACACTCAGGAGTTTAAAGAGCCTCTCTACGCGACCGAGCCGGGCACGATTTTCGACAGGCTCAAAAGGGCGTGCTTCATGCAGGTCGACACATATTGGAGCTTCTATGCGGGCGAGGACAATTATAAGCTTATCTCCGAAAACCGCGACCGCATAGTGCATCTGCACATCAAGGACGGTCTTGACGGCGTCCCCAAGGCGCTCGGCGAGGGCAACAACGACCTTGAGGCGGTAGTAAGAGCGGCAAGGGACAACGGCATAGAATGGCTCGTGCTCGAAAACGACGATCCCGTTCCCGACGGACTTTCGGATATCGCAAGAAGCATGAAGTGGCTCAACGCAAACGCACGTTAAAACGTTCGGTTGCCGATTTGAAATTATTGCCGGCGGGTACAATAAACATTGTTCGGTAAAGCCTGCAAAGCCAACGGCGGAGCCGTTCCGAAAAACGCAAGCGGAGTTTGGCGAACTCACCTTATTCCGTGCTTCGCCGGCATCGCGAAAAATCTAATAAAGGACTGAATAATATGAAACTCGGTGTTTTTACCACGCTTTTAAGCAATCTCCCGTTTGAGGACGCACTGAAATACTTCACCTCCCTCGGCATTGAGGCGGTGGAGATAGGCTGCGGCGGATATCCCGGAAACGCGCACGCGAATCCCGATGTCCTGCTTCACGACGAAAAGGCGCTCTCCGATTTTAAAGAGCTTATAAAAAAATACAACGTTGAAATTTCCGCGCTTTCGTGCCACTCAAACCCCGTCCATCCCGACAGGGACGAGGCGGCAAAGGCGGATAAGACCATCCGCGACACTATTCTTCTTGCCGAAAAGCTCGGTCTGCATCAGATAAACACGTTCTCCGGATGCCCCGGCGATCACGAGGGCGCGAAGTACCCCAACTGGGTAACATGCCCGTGGCCCGACGATTTTCTCAAGATACTCGATTGGCAGTGGAACGACGTACTTATTCCCTATTGGACGAACCTTGTAAAATTCGCAAAGGAGCACGGCGTCAACAAAATCGCGTTTGAGCTTCACCCCGGCTTTTGCGTTTATAACACAGAGAGCATGCTGCGCATCCGCGAAGCGGTAGGGCCCGAGCTCGGCGCGAACTTCGACCCCAGCCATCTCATCTGGCAGGGGATGGAGCCTGTCGCGGTTATTCGAGCGCTCGGCGACGCGATTTTCCATGTTCATGCAAAGGACACCCGTCTCGATAAATACAACATTGCCCGCACCGGTGTGCTTGACACAAAGCCCTATTCGGACGAAATTCACCGCTCGTGGCTGTTCCGCTCGGTCGGCTACGGCAACGATGAGCTTTACTGGAAGGAGATCGTCTCGAATCTCCGCCTTGTCGGCTATGACCATGTCCTCTCGATTGAGCATGAGGACAGCCTCATGAGCCAGAATGAGGGACTTTCAAAGGCGGTTGAAATGCTTAACCGCTGCCTTATAAAGGAAAACCCCGCGGCGATGTGGTGGGCATGAGTCGTCACGGACTGCGCATCGCTTGCGGCTGCGTTCCTCGCCGCGAACGCTCACTCC